>CALNCH010000302.1 GCA_937875245.1 uncultured Spirochaetaceae bacterium | reverse complement strand
CAATGCAGAAGATAGGGACATAGTAAAATTACGAGGTTTATATTGCGGGTTAAAGGCTGAACTTGAGGAGTGTGAGATGTGTGATAGCTGGACTCAAGGTATAATCAGTACCCATTACGCCCCGAAAAATGATTTACATATTCAACCAAATGAAAGAGTTTTTTATACCACACGAAATGCAGGATACATTGATACAGCTTTAAGTATTATAAATACATATCCAGAAAGTATTCGCCCTTTTTTCTTAGCACCCTTACTTGCAGAGGCTTCTGTTCATGCAAATACCTCCGGAGTTTTTAAAGGTTTTTATAAAAACCCTAACACCGGGTTAGGCCAATTTGGTGGTAAAAACAAAAATGCATTAAGCAGAATTACCGGTGATATTGGTATTCCTTTTCCTATTTTTAGTGAATATAACTGCAAAACCCTTCTTTTACAAGGCGATGCAAATCAAGTTATAAAAGATGCCCCAGAAGTAGATTTAGCCTATGTAGATCCACCATATAATCAACACCCCTATGGATCTAATTATTTTATGCTGAATATTATTGCCAATAATAAACTGGAAGGAAAAATAAGTCCCATATCTGGTATTCCAGAAAATTGGAATCGTTCTGCCTTTAACAAACAAAAAGAAGTTGAAGAAGCATTTACTACGTTAATTTCAGACTTACGAGCAAGATTTGTATTAGTCTCTTTCAATTCTGAAGGTTATATAACTACTGAAAAAATCCAAGAAATATTACAGAAATTTGGTGATGTTACTATATTAGAAACTGATTACAATGCTTTTAGAGGCAGTAGAAACTTATCAGGCCGATCCTTGTACGTAAAAGAATATTTATTTTTACTGGAAAAAACTGATAATTAGGAACAATAGTCAAAGAACAAAGATTCTTGTATACTTGTTGGTATGTTTAATAGTATTACTGGCATTATTACTGGAAAATTTCCACAAAATATTTTTTTAACCTGTAATGGAATAGAGTGGAGTTTTATTGTCCCAGATTCAAGTTTAGATCTGTTTCCACCCGTAGGACAAGAAGGAAAAGTCTACACCTGGTTATATCACCGTGAAGACACAATGAAAATATTTGGATTTTCTTCTTCTAATGATCGTCTATTGTTCATTGATTTACTAAAAGTCGATGGTGTAGGGCCTAAAGGTGCTATAAAAATCATGTCATCAATATCAACTAATCAGTTAGTAGAAGTTCTTGATTCTGAAGATATTGGTCGTTTAGAAAAAATACCAGGAATTGGCAAAAAAACAGCTCAAAAAATGATGCTTACTTTGAAAGGTACCTTAAGTTTAGATTCCACTGACAATGTAAGAAATGCTATTTCAAATAATGCCCATTTATCTCCTTGGTCCGATGTGGTTCAAGCCTTAGTTAATATGGGATACGATAAACGTTCTTCTGAAGAAGTTATAGAAAAGTTAGCAATAGAATATTCATTGCCTGTTTCTGAGTCAATGTCACCAGAAACGAAGACGAAAATTACAGATTTTTCAAGTAAAAATAGGGCAGGTAAGGAAGAAATTCTTTTTCGCCGAGCTATTATCGAACTTGTGTAATTATAAATTACATAACTAGCATAGGGATTAATATGACAGATTATACTGATGACAGTTCAATTGTAAGGGCTAATATATCTTTTGCAGATGATTCTGCTGATACTAATTTACGTCCTCAATTATTAGGAGAGTTTTTAGGCCAGGAAAAAGTAAAGGGAAATCTCTCAGTTTTTATAGAAGCTGCTAGAAACCGAACAGAAAGTTTAGACCATTTATTTTTAATAGGTCCTCCAGGACTTGGAAAAACTACTTTAGCTCAAATTACCGCTCGTGAATTAGGTGCAGATTTTAAGGTTACTAGTGCTCCCGCCTTGGATAAGCCAAAGGATTTAGCAGGAATTTTATCAACTATTACAGAAAGAACAGTTTTTTTCATTGACGAAATTCATCGTTTAAAACCTGCAATTGAAGAAATGCTATACATAGCAATGGAAGATTACGAATTAGACTGGATTATTGGTCAGGGAGCAGCAGCTCGTACTGTTCGTATTCCAATTCCAAAATTTACATTAGTTGGTGCTACCACAAAAGCGGGAATGGTTTCTAGTCCATTAATAAGTCGTTTTGGTATTGTACAACGTTTTAGTTTTTATAATATTGAAGAACTGTCTGCAATTATTAAAAGAAGTGCTCACATTTTACAAATTGATATCACTGAAGAAGCAGCTCTTCTTATGGCCAGTTGTGCTCGAGGGACACCCCGTGTTGCTAATAGAATTTTACGACGTATGAGAGATTTTGCCCAAGTATTAGGAAATGGGAAAATTACTAAAGATGTAGCGGCCAGAGGTTTAGATAAGCTAGAAATTGATACTTTAGGCTTAGAGCGATACGACAGAGAAATATTACTTTCTATTATCCAAAATTTTGGGGGAGGCCCTGTGGGGGCAGAAACATTAGCCATTTCCATTGGCGAGTCTATAGATACCCTAGAAGATTATTATGAACCTTATTTAATTCAATGTGGATTAATTCAGCGAACACCACGTGGAAGAATCGTCACAGAAAAATCTTATGCTCACTTAGGTTTAGAAGGAAAAATGCAATATGCTAACGAAAGACTTTTATTTTGATTTACCAGAAGAATTAATAGCCCAACATCCAAGTACAATACGAGGACAGGATAAATTAATGGTACTCAATAGAACTACAGGTCAGGTAAGTCATTGCCAGATGGCAGATTTAGTTGATTTAGTAGACCCAGGTACACTCATGATTTTTAACAATTCAAAAGTTCGTCGTTCTCGTTGTTATGCACAAAAACAAGGAAAAGAATTACCTAATAATAGACCCATTGAGTTTATGATTTTGCAAGAAGAACTTTCTTTAGGTGGATGGAAAGTAATGGTTAAGAATGCCAAAAAACAGCGAGTAGGGGATTCTTATACCTTTTCAGATGGTACTCAAGGAATTATTTTAGAAAATCCTGAGTATGTGGGGACCGAATTTCGTACTATGCAATTTGATCGCCAATTAGACGAAAATTGGTTTGAGAGGAACGGACATATACCACTTCCACCCTATATTAAACGAGAAGATACTGAAGAAGATAGTACTAGATACCAAAATGTGTATGCTAAAGAAACCGGTTCTGCGGCTTGTCCCACAGCCGGATTACATTTTACTCCAGAACTTATGGAAAAATTGGCTTCTAAGGGTGTACAAATAGGCTACGTTACCTTACATGTGGGGTTGGGTACTTTTTTACCTGTACGATCAGAAAAAATCGAAGAACATACCATGCATGAAGAAATATATTCGGTGAGTTCCGAAACCGCTGAATTAGTGTGCCAAGCAAAAAAAGAAGGTAGAAAAATTTTAGCTGTTGGGACTACCTCTGTAAGAACCTTAGAATCTGCTTGGGTAGAAGGGCAAGAAAAAATTCTTACTGGTATTCATAGTACTTCTATATTTTTATATCCAGGAAAAAAGTTTCATGTAGTGGATCAGCTCTTTACAAATTTTCATACTCCAGAATCAACCTTACTAATGTTGGTAAGTGCTTTTGCAGGAAAAGAACATATTTTTGCTGCATATAAACAAGGTGTAGAAAACAAATATCGTTTCTTTTCTTATGGAGATGCAATGTTTATAAAATAAAAACTAAGAAAGAAGAGATAAATTATATCTTATAAGATTCAAATACTGTTCTTTTAAAATAGGATTAAGAGGCTCTTCAATAAGTTTTGCGTTTTCATCAAATAGGTCTTCTGCATTACTTAATACAATATCAATTGATTTTTGTTGGAGAGGAAGTCGAGACCCAATAATCAGGTTTTCCATTTCTCTGCTACGTAAGCTAATTAAACCGCAAAATGCTATTCGAATATCACCCAGTAAATTTTTCTGAGT
>CALNCH010000301.1 GCA_937875245.1 uncultured Spirochaetaceae bacterium | reverse complement strand
GCGGATTCTGTGTATAGTTTGGGAACGCCAGAAGGATATTCAGGATACGGAGATGAACAGGGATTAACAGCTCTTCGTGAAAAAATTGCATCTGTATTGTATTCAAATATGGTAGAATCCGATGAGGTTTTTATTTCAGATGGTGCAAAATGTGATATTGGTCGAGTGCAGGCTCTTTTTGGCTCTGATGTTAATGTAGCTGTCCAAGATCCAGCCTACCCTGTATATGTAGACGGTTCTGTTATGATTGGGGCTGCAGGGCCTGTTCCAGCTGGAAAAACAGGTTATGAAGGTATTACTTATATGCCTTGTACTGCAGAAAATGGTTTTTTCCCTGATTTGTCAGTAGTAAAAAATAATAGTCTTATCTATTTTTGTTCTCCTAATAATCCTACAGGGGCTGTTGCTACAAAAGAACAACTAAAAACCTTGGTTGAGTATGCAAAAGCTCACGACTGTATCATTATTTTTGATGCAGCTTATTTTGCTTTTATTCGAGACAATACGCTGCCTAAAACTATTTATGAAATTGAAGGTGCTAAAGACGTCGCTATTGAAATTAACTCTTTTAGTAAACCCATTGGTTTTACCGGTGTTCGTTTAGGTTGGTCTGTTGTACCTAAAAACTTACAGTTTGCAGATGGAACATTGGTAAATAGAGATTGGAACCGTGTTATGACAACTATTTTCAATGGTGCTAGTAATATTGCCCAACAAGGTGGGTTGGCAGCTTTGGATGAAACAGGTTTACACGAAATGAAAGGTCTTATTGATTATTACTTGGAAAATGCTAAATTAATTCATAAGGCTTTACAAGGGGAAAATTTTAAGAAAATGGGAATTGAAATCTACGGAGAGGGTAATGCTCCTTATCTTTGGGTAAAATTTCCTGGTTATGAAAGTTGGAAAGTTTTTGATGCTATTTTAGACAAGTGTTATGTAGTGACCACACCAGGGTCTGGTTTTGGGCCTGTGGGCGAAAGTTTTATACGCTTTAGTTCTTTCGGAC
>CALNCH010000300.1 GCA_937875245.1 uncultured Spirochaetaceae bacterium | reverse complement strand
TGTAATCTGGAAACTTAAACTATGGGCCCCATTAGTTGGGAAAGGATACTCCCAAAATCCGTTAGAAACCTGTACTGTACTAAACTCTCCATTATTAAGCTTTATCTCAAGCTTTTGTACTACGCCATCATCATCAGAAATTGTACCGTAAAGCTTTTCAGTTTGTATTAACAAAATAGGGGTCGTACTAGTCATGTCATTTAAAGAAGCATTAGTAATAGTGATTACTGGTCTATCTGTATCTTGATTTATAGCTAAATCAAGATAGGCGACTTCTTCACCTTCGGTTTGGTTGCCAGCCTTATCTTTCGATACAGCTTTGAAGTATGCAGTTGCATCGTCTGTGTATGTTGTTGTATCCGCTGTATCAACAGAAAAACTCCAGTTATATCCGGCGGTATCACTAAATCTTGCTAGCTCCTCCCAAGTACCAGACTCTTTGGTTCCACTTGCAAGTCTATACAATACAACAGTATCTAAGCCTTGATCATCACCAGCTGTTCCAGAAATAGTTACATTTCCATTTACCTCGGCACCTGCCCCAGGAGTTACAAATTTAACACTTGGAGCGTCTCTATCCAACTTGCATACCAAACTTTGCACAGC
Organism: uncultured Spirochaetaceae bacterium; assembly: GCA_937875245.1. Classification (GTDB taxonomy): domain Bacteria; phylum Spirochaetota; class Spirochaetia; order Treponematales; family Treponemataceae; genus CALNCH01. Next base: position 6,808 of record CALNCH010000300.1, on the reverse strand, counting down.
TGTCTTGCCTGTAAAATCAGTGGCTTGTATATACACCGTAAACTGCGTTCCATATTCTGGAATTGCAGAAAGTGGAATAGTTAATGCCCATTTTTCAGTAATTGGATCGTAGGTTCCTGTAGCACTAGGAGCTGTAAAATTCGAACTTCCGACTTTTGCTTTGATGGTCTTTATACCACTATGATTATCTGTTGCAGAAACAACAATATTAAAATCAGCGTTTCCATTTAATAATGGAGTAGAACTAGGTTCTGTTATTTCCAAACTCGGATTTTCCAAGTCAACATTTATCTTTACTTCTTCAGTAAGGGAATTTTCGGCTAAGTCAGTAATCTTAAAATAAAGAGATTGATTAGTACAACTAGAAGAAATTGCAATACTTCCATTCCACGAAACAGTACCAGTTGCACCCTTAATAACACTTAACTCGCTCCAAGGCTCAGCGTTGTCAAAAGAATACTCTACAGTAGATACTCCACTAAGGGCTTCTGCTACAGTCCCACTAATAGCAATCATATCTGAACCATACCAAGTCTCTGCAGTGTCTCCCTCTCCCTTCACATAAGAAGGAGATGTTATTGTATAGTCAACGTCTAAAGGTGCTGTTGTATCTCGAATAAAAGAGGCATTAGTTGTAGTTGTTCTATCATAGGTATCTTTGGCAGTAACTTTAATTATGTAGTTACCATCTGCTATGTATTTACCATCAATAAGAGCTGAAATAGTACCGGCCCATGATTTGGTATCGGGTTGAGTTTCTATAACAGTAGTTTGGACCTTGTTAACCTCTGCAGTAGTCTCTTTAAAGACATCAATAGTAACAGAAGCCATGTTATCATCACCACAAGATCCGCTTATAGTAAAGGTATCATTTATTATAGGAATTGAATCTTTTGTTTCTTTTGTTATTGCAGGAACTGTACTTATTATATCTACTTCTGGAGCTTTTGCATCTACATATATAATTTGATATTTATCACCATAGCCTACGTTACTAGCTTCATCTATTGATGATACATACAGTGCATAATATCCATCTTCTACACTGTCAAATGCGATATCTGCTTTCCAGCCTTCTTTCAATCCGTCAGTTGAGACTTTTGTTCCATTTATCCAAGTTAACCCACTAGGAATTTCGTCTTCACTTGTCCAGACATTAGTACCCAGTGCTTTTCCATCTGGTATGACATCCAGTTTTACAAAGCCATAGCGAAGTGCTTTTATGCCACTTCCCCCTGCTTCATCTGCTGTTGTTGCAGTTACCTTGTAATAAGGAGAACTATCTTTATGAATGAACTTAACACTTTCTAATTCTATGTCCGTTACACTTCCCCAGTTTATATCAGTTAAAGTTGGAGGAGTAGTGTCTACATAGAAAACATATTCTGTATCTGAGGTTTTGTTATACTTGTCGGTAGCACGAACTATAAGGCTATAGGTTGTTTTATCATCAACAGTGGATTCCTTTGCTTTTCCTGCCGTCATTTCATATGACCACGAAAAACCTTTGGGGATACTGGTAATAGCAGAAGTAGAAAGCTTTTTAGTGGCGTCCGTTTCACTGCTATCGGTGGTTGCTATAGGAGCAAGGTCACTGGCGTCTTTGTATATTTCTATTTTACTAATACCACTGGTATCTGTTGCAGTCCCAGATAATATAAAAGGATAGGTTACATACACTTTTTGAGCATTAGCAATGCTTAGTGCTGGAGTTTCTTTATCTACTGCGACTATAAATACTTCTGAAACACCTGCTACTGGCGTTCCATTTGTATCATATGCTTTTATCTGTATGTAGAATTCCCCTTCTTTTGTTCCTAAGGCATAAGAATTTGAATAGGTAGTTTTACCAATTATTTCTGTTCCAGAAGGATATCGCTGAACAGAGGCCAAGTTTCCGGCTGTTGTACCCTTAAATATTTCTACATAGCCTACACTATCATCATCTGTTACGTTAAACAGTAGTTTATTATTTGATACTGTATCTAGCAATGTAATACCACTGCTTTCTTTATTTGTAACCGTTACCACTGGTTTATCAGAATCAGGGTCTACATAAACGACTTCATCAGTTGTAGCCGAATTTCCTGCTCTATCTGTTGTTGCAAATTGTATGGTTAACTCACCTGTTGTATATGGGGTACCATCTGTTGTCGTCAAGGTAGTTGTATCTATTTCTAAGTTTTCACAACGAGCAGCATTTGCCAAAGTTTTAGGCTCAGCCCAACCTTCTAACTTTGTTTTTCCTTCGCCACTACCTGCAAAAAGCTGATAGGTTGTCTTTTCTACTTTGTCATTATCTATAAAAGTTCCGCTTACATAGATTGTACCATTTACACAATCCTCTCTACCACCATACGTAACCATTGGGGCGATTTTTGTTACATCAATTTTAGGAGCATCAACATCATAATAATAGTATAATTCTTTTTCCGTAGATTTATTTAAATCTATATCGTGGGCCAGGATTTTTACAGTATGCGATTTACTCTGGGTACCAAAAGCGTCATTATCAATGGTTATTTCCCAATTAAAGTTTTCTGCAGAATCTCCTTGTGTAAGACTTTGTTTAACTTTATTAACTTCATTGCTACTATAAACTGTACCATCCAAATAGTAAGTCATTTCGGGGTTCGTAATATTCGCAATCTCTGTACCATTTAAAGTTGCAGTCCCGCTTATAGTAAGGAAATCATCCTTTTTTATGTATCCGTTAACACCATCTAAGGCTGCAGAAGAGTAAAGAGTTTCGATAGTTGGTCCATTCCCAGAACCTTGAACAGAAATTCCAAAGGTTTTTCCCTTTGAAGAAAAAGGATTACCGTCAACATCGGTTCCTGTAACTTCAATAATATAATTTCCTGTAGTTACTCTCTTTTCTGTAGCTTCTTCTGTTACTTGCTGTACAAGAGGAGCTATAATTAAATAGCCAGAGGTTTCATTTTTAAATGATGCGTCTTTATGATAATTAGGCCAAATTTGATATTCAGTATCCCCAGTTTTTATAGAACCATCTTCCTTTAAGCCATCATAGGATTTTAAAACTATTGTTATTGCATCTTTATTGCAAAGTGCTACGTTATCTAAGTTTCGAGAAATTTTTACCGAAACACTTCCGTAACTAGTTTTAGAAGTAGAAATAATATGTGATTCAAAACTTTTCTTGTTTGCCTCGTCATCACTGGAAACACTCAGTAAACTGTCTAATACTTCATAGGTTGGATCTTTAGAAGGATTAAGAGAAAACTTACCCATCTCTGTGTCTGCAACAACAGTTTCCCCAACTGTGGTAGGTAAATTCGCAGTTTTTACTAAAATCCCTGTTTCCCCTATTACGCTCTGTAAAAAATTTAAAGCAGTAGTTTTTTTTGCAGAATCAACAGAACCATCAGAATTTGTGTAATAATTGCCATTAAACATTCCGTGAACATCTGTTCCTTTTACACCAGAAGGAACAATATCTTTTTGGGCAGATAATTCATCAAACATAAAAAATCCACTGGACAGGTTACCCTTATCAGACTCTGCATTTCTTTCAGTTTGTTTTGGGTACTCTTGTGCTTCATCATAGGCTTCTATTACATAATTAAAATATTTTGTTATTACATCATCACTGCCATATACCGCATCGTATAAGTCTTTATCATCAGCATAACCTACGGTAAGATTAAGTTTTTGAGAAACGTTATTTATTTCTTTTCTGTATAAGAGTTCTTTTTGAGGTTCAGAATAAATTGATAAGAAAACACTGGAAACAGAATTAGTATCCACAATTTGTCCAGTAATGGTAAATATTGAGCCATAGGCAACAGCTTCAGAGGTAGAACCGGGACCCTCCATTACAATAACAGGGGCTGTATTATCAATTTCATAAATGACAGATGCACTGCTTTTTCTTTATGCACTGTCTTCTGCAACTACAGTTACATTGTAAGAGCCATCAGGAATTGCATAATTTGAACCTATAGAAGGATTTACGTCTAAAGACCAAGTTCCTTTTTCAGAATCAACCTTTGCTTCATAGGGGCCAAAATGTCGGGATTTATAATCGGTACCATCTAAAGTAACTGTAACAGAAGCCAATTTAGTTTCATCGGTTGCAACTCCTGTCATATTAAAAGTGCCACGAATAATGCTTTTTGTAGGAGGATAGGCAATACTAACGGTAGGCGGAACTGTATCAACAGACTCTCCTAGCCCCACTTTACAAGTTGGAAATAAAAAAAGAATTGCGATAATTAGAAAAGAAAATACATTAATCAAATGATATTTTGAAATCATAAAAATTCCTCCACGAGAATAGTTATCCAAATACCTATTCGGCATTTTTCGAGAAAAACTTAATGATGTGATTTACTTTTAAAAATAAGAAAAAAATTAGTCAGATATGATGAGATTTAAAAGTCTATCTAAATCGTCTCTATTAAAATAGTCGATTTGAATAGAACCTTTATCAAAGTCACCTTTAATGGCAACTTTAGTCCCTAATTTGTCAATAAACTGTTGTTCAATAAATGCTAAATCTGGATCTTTTGTTATTTCTTTCTTATCTGATTTTACAACAGCTTTTCCTTTTCCGCCACTATTTAATTCAGTGGCAGAAGCCTCTGCATCGCGAACAGACATTGACTGTCCGATAATTCGGCCAAAAAGGATTCTCTGATCAGAGGGATTTACTACTGAAAGCAAGGCTCGGGCATGTCCTGCACTAATAGCACCAGCTGCCAACGAACTTTGCATATCTTCTGGGAGTTTTAATAAACGAAGGGCATTTGCAACGGTTGAACGATTTTTTCCTACACGGTGGGCAACTTCGTCTTGATTTAACTGCCCCATTTCCATGAGTTTTTGATAGGCTCTTGCTTCTTCAACCGCATTTAAGTTTTCACGCTGTATATTTTCGATAAGAGCGATTTCTAATTTTAATTCTTCGGAATATTTTTTTATACGAACTGGTATCTGAGTAAGACCAGCTAAACGAGAAGCACGAGTTCTTCGCTCTCCTGCAATTATGTAATAACCACCAGAACCATCTTCTTCAACTAAGACTGGCTGAATAACACCATGCTCTTTAATAGATTCTGATAATTCTTGTAAAGCGTCTACATCAAATTCCACACGAGGCTGATGAGGATTTGGTTTTAACAAATTAATATCCACCAAGGTGTCCCCACCCTGTGAAACAGCGGAAGAACCAGATCCTTCTTTATGTCCAAAAGGAACACCTGTGCTACTTATATCAACTTCATCTTCTGCTTCTGAAAGTAAAGCACCAAGCCCCTTTCCTAATCCTAATTTAGCCACGTGCAAGTACCTCTTCTGCTAATTTTTGATAACTTCTAGCCCCTACACAGGAAGGATCGTATTTACAAATTGGAACTCCATGAGAAGGAGCTTCTGACAATCGAACATTTCTCGGGATAATAGTATTAAAAACTGCTTCTTTAAAATAGGATTTAACCTGCATTACAACATCTTGGGCTAATCTTGTACGAGAATCGTACATGGTAAAGAAAATACCACCTATCTCTAAAGTTGGGTTAATAGATTTTTGTACTTTTTTTACGGTTTGTAATAACAAAGAAATTCCTTCAAGAGCAAAGTATTCACATTGCATAGGAATTAAAACGGCATCTGCGGCAGCCAAACCGTTTAAAGTTAAAATACCTAAAGAAGGAGGGCAATCAATAAGAATGTAATCGTAGGTTGGAACAAGAGGAGCTAAAGCTTTTTTCAAGAAAAACTCTCTTTCTTCTTGATCTACTAGTTCCACTGCTGCTCCAGATAAATCAATAGAAGCGGCAATAGCATCAAGATTTTCAACGGCTGTATGACGTATAACTTGTTCTGGTTTTGCTAATTCAGCCATTAATTCATAAATAGTAGGTTTCTCCTTTGAAACTCCTACGCCAGATGACATATTTCCTTGAGAATCAAAATCAACTAAAAGAACTTTTTTTCCAGCTTGAACCAAATAAGCACCAATATTTACAGCAGAGGTTGTTTTACCAACACCTCCCTTCTGATTTACAAAAACATAGATTTTACCCATAACATTTAGTATATCATTTTTTTTTGTTTACGTATATATTGTAAATATGCTGAGTATAGCTGACATTGTAGAAAACCTACCGGCCCATGTGGTATATACCTCTTCTAATAGTTCTAAAATCCAAGTAACAGATATTGTTGCCGGAGATTTAATGAGTGATATTCTTGTTTCTGTAAATGCTGACTATTTACTAGTAACCAGCCTAGCAACAGAGCAAGCCATTAGAACTGCAGATATTTCATGTGCTTGTGCAGTTCTTTTGGTGAATGATAAATTACCAACACTTCAAATGAAAAAACTAGCTCAAGAAAGCGATATCACCCTGTTGGCAACACCTTTACCAATGTATGATGCTTGTGTGTCTCTCGCAAATCTTCAGTATTTTAGCAATATGAGTGCTTCAGAATCATCTATATGAAAAATATTATTCCATCTGTCTTGAACGAAATTACAGGGGCGGTTCTGTCAAAGGCTACTTCCAATGCCCCCTACATAAAAATTAAAGTACGTTGTGCAGGAAAAGCAGATACCTTGGGTAACTTGCTTTTTTACGTAGAACAATTTACCCCTACTCAAGTTTTTCACAAAACTATTACTCCCCTTGAATTATCAGAATTATTGATATCCCTTACAGGAGTAAGCTATAAACAAGTACAAATTGACACTGTAAAAGAAGTAATTACGGTATTAACCAACAAAAAAGGAAAAATGACGGTATTACGGAAACCACGAAATCAAACACAAAGGGACACTCCT
>CALNCH010000299.1 GCA_937875245.1 uncultured Spirochaetaceae bacterium | reverse complement strand
CCTGACTATAGAGCACGAAAACGCTGTGGAACAGAAGCTAGTCATGATGAGTTTTTGGCAGCTTATGCAATAGAAAAGGAACAATGGCTCAAAGACTATGAAGAAGTTAAAAATGCTGGTGGTTTGTATGTAATTGGTACAGAACGACATGAAAGCCGACGAATTGACAACCAGTTAAGAGGCCGTTCAGGACGACAAGGGGATCCGGGACGTTCTAAGTTTTATATATCTATGGATGATGAACTAATGCGGCTCTTTGGTGGTGAAAAAATGAAAGCCATCATGAGTAGAATTGGGATGGAACCAGGAGAACCTATTTTTCATCCTTGGTTAACAAAGGGAATTGAGAAGGCTCAAACTAAGGTAGAAGAAAGAAACTTTGAAATTAGAAAACACTTGCTTGAATATGATGATGTTCTAAATGAACAACGTCATTTTATTTATGACCAACGTGATGCTATTCTCTCTGATGAAAATCTCAAAGAACGTATTTTATCTACTGCAGAAGAAACTATTGATGACTTACTAGAAGCATATAAAACTGAAGCTAAAAAGAATGGAGAAGGAGCTTTTGCTACCCTAGCAGAAGAGATGAAACATCTTTTTGCCTATACAGTAAAAACTGACATTGATAAAAATAATATGAAAAACATTATTTTTGATGACATGAAAGCTGATTGAGAGGAAAAAGAAATGTTAGCAGGAAAAGAAAACCTTAACCTGTTTATCCGTTATCAGTATGTTCAATCAATTGATAAAAAATGGCTAGATCATTTGGAAACATTGGAGAGCTTACGAGAAGCTGTTTACTTACGTTCATACGGTTCTAAAAATCCATTAACTGAATATAAAATTGATGGTTTTAATATTTTCTATGACATGTTAGATTCTATTAGACTTGAGATCGCAGGTCGAGTATTTAAAGTTAGGGTTACTAACGCTCAAGGCCAAGACATGCAGCGACAGGGAAAGCAACCTATTGCTATGAATGCGCAACATAATGCTATGCAAAGTTTTAATAGTGGTGCTGCTCGTTCTGCTGCAAACGCAAGTCCTATGGCAAGTCGCCGACAAAGCGAAAATGCTACTGTGGTACGTTCTACTCCAAAAGTTGGCCGAAACGATCCTTGTCCTTGCGGGAGTGGAAAGAAATACAAGCAATGTTGTGGTAAGTAATGAATTATAAAGATATTGTACAGAAAACTCGTTCCTACAGAAGATTTGATGGCAGAAAAACTATTCCACGAAAAGAACTAGTTGATTTAGTTGATTTATCTCGTATTACTTCAAGTGGAACCAATAGACAATATTTAAAATACATGGCTTTTTCTAAAGATAGTTCTGAAGGTACCACACTCTGTAATCACGTTTTTCAAAACATAAAGTGGGCTGGGTATCTTACTGATTGGGATGGACCGGTAGAAGAGGAACAACCCACTGGATACATTGTTTTATTACGAGATACTTCACTATTTGAAAGTATGACGATAGACGAAGGTATTGCCGCTCAAACTATTCTAATGGGTGCAACTGATAAGGGTTTCGGTGGTTGTTTTATTGGCTCTTTTAACAAAGGGAAAATAGAAGAAGCTTTAGACCTTTCAGCTATTTCCGGGGGACCTTTTCAAATTGCCCTTATTATAGCCTTAGGGTATCCTGTAGAAAATGTGGTTTTAGAAGATATTGGAACAAATGGTATTACTTCCAGTCCTGATAATATTAAATATTACCGAGACCAGAAAAATACTCATCACGTACCAAAAAGAACCTTATCCCAAGTATTGCTCTGAGTAAAACAGCTTTGCAAGGGTAATAAAATCATTGGTATCTGAAGTCCCAGCTGTTTCAAAAGCTGAATGCATTGATAACTGGGGAAGTCCTATATCCACAGTTGGTATTGAAACTTGGGTAGTAGAAATATTACCTAGGGTTGATCCACCGGCTATATCACTTCTGTTACAAAAAGTTTGTATTGGTAAACCAGATTTTTCACATAGTTTTCTAAAAACCGCTTCTGAATATGCATCTGTAGTATATTTTTGATTTCCATTAAATTTTAATACCATTCCCCCATTTAAATATGGTCTGTTTGTCAAATCTGCTTTTTCTTGATGATTTGGATGTACAGCATGAGCGTTATCAGAAGAAATCATAAAACTTTGAGCTAATTGACAATACATATCAGATTGACTACCCTCTTGTCCTTCCACAACTCTGGTAATAAGGCTTTTAAGGAAATCTGAATCTGCACCCTGTTTAGAACTACTTCCCACTTCTTCGTTATCAAAAATTGCATAGACTGAAGTAAAGTCCATTGGTAATGAATCAGAAGCTAAAAAACCTTTCAAAGAACTAAAAACACATTGTAAATCGTCTAAACGTGGACTTGAAATAAATTCCTTATTTTGACCCCACATAGTTCCTTTTTGATTATTTACAACATACATATCCATGGATAATAATTTTTCTTTATCAGTAATATGGCCCTCTTCTGAAATGAGAGTAGTAAAATTCTTTTCATTTATATTTCCAGAAAACAAAGGCAACAGATCAGTTTGAGGATTATACACATATCCATCATTAATATTTCTGTTCATATGAATAGCTAAATTGGGAATTAACAGCATATCATCTTCAAAACGTATTAACCGACTCTCAATTTTTCCTGATGGAAGTAAAACCATTATTCGACCCGCAATAGACAAAGGTCTATCTAACCAGGAAGAATAAATCATTCCACCATATTTTTCTGTATTAAGAACAACATATTGTTTTTCTATCGAAATTTCTGGATTAGGTTTTATTTTAAAACAGGGTGAATCCGTATGACTAGAAATAAGTCTAAAACCCTTTTGTTCAGATAAAGTCTTTTCTGGTACTCTGAAAGCAATAAGAGCAGAATCATTTCTAGTTACAAAATATTTTCCACCACCTTGTATGTCCCACTGTTTTTTTTCAGAAAGTTGAATATACCCTTTTTCCTGCAACTCATTACTTGCTTTTTCTACCACATGAAAAGCAGTAGGTGATTCATAAATAAAATCCAGTAATTCTTGTATAATTGTATCTTTCATTTTTTATATCCTGTTTCAAAATCAACTATATTTGAAAGTAGCTGTTTATTTTCATATTTTTTTAGATTTTCGGTGGCTATTTGAACAATTCTTTCGAAGGTTTCTGGAAGATGATAAAAACCTGAAACATGGGGAGTTATAATCAAATTCTTTACTTTCCAAAGGGGATGATCTTGAGGTAAAGGTTCTGGAGAGGTGACATCAATAGAAGCTCCCCCAATCCCTTTATCCGTTCCTTGGTAGGTAACGAGGGCATTATACAATGCTTCTTGATCAACTGCATTTCCTCTACCAGCATTAATAAAAAAAGCAGTACTTTTCATAGCAGAAAAACGTTTTTCATTAAAAATACCAACCGTATCAGGCGTATTAGGTAAAACTGAAGCCACGACATCAACTTCAGGAAGTAAGTTATCTAAAGCGTTTGAACTAAATACTTCATCTACCCAAGGAGCACCAGGACCTTCTCTTCTTCTTATTCCCAGCGTATAGGCTCCTAATGCTTTGCATAATTTTGCAAAAGCAGTACCTATATCGCCTAAGCCACAAATGAGGACTTTTTTTCCAACTAAAGAACTAACTTGTCCGTAATCTATCCAAGATTGTGTTCCTTGACTATCACGATATAAATGGAGTTTTTTTTGCAACATAAGCAAAGTTGCAAACATATGTTCTGATACGGCTTGTCCATAGGCACCAGTGGCATTTGTCAATAATACTGAGTCAGGTAAAATACCACTAGCTACATATTCATCAGTACCAGCAGAATTTAATTGTAACCATTTTAAATTTCTTGCTTCTGGAATATATTTTGCAGGAATATTTCCTAAAATAATTTCTGCTTTTGAAACTTGTTCTTTGGTCAAAAGATTTGCCTCAATATATTCAAAAGTAAAATCAGGTGCAGCGGTTTCAAGTTGCTTTTTATGAGCATCTGTTACAGGCCATACACATAGTATATTTCTCATAAACCTAATTATACGAATCCCCTGTAAAGCAATCAAGACTATAAAAGAAAAAACCGTCTGTTTTTGCTAAGTTAAAACAGACGGTTTTACAAGACCAATCGTAGTTTATGTATTTCTAATTACAGCTTGTGCAGCTGCTAATCGTGCAATTGGTACTCGGTATGGAGAACAAGACACATAATTTAATCCTGCTCTATAACAGAAATCAATAGTCTGAGGATCCCCTCCATGTTCCCCACAAATTCCTAATTTTAGTCCAGGTTTAACAGATCGAGATTTTTCTCGTGCAATGTTAATTAACTGACCAACACCTTCTTCATCTAAGGTTTTAAAAGGATCTGCTAAAAGAACATCTTTCACTAAGTATGAGGTAAGGAATTTTCCTGCATCATCACGACTGAATGCAAAAGTCATTTGGGTTAAGTCGTTAGTACCAAAACTAAAGAAATCTGCGAATTTAGCTAATCTGTCTGCTAATAATGCAGCTCGAGGAACTTCAATCATTGATCCAATTTTAATGTTAAAACCAGGAAATTTAACTGCAAAAACCCTTTCAATAACATCTTCTGATTGTTTTCGAATAATTTCAAGTTCATCATTGTCACAAACTATAGGAATCATAATTTCTGGTTCAACTGGAATACCCCGTGACAAACAATCAACAGCAGCTAAAGCAATTGCTTCTACTTGCATCTCGTATATTTCAGGATAGGTAATAGCTAAACGACAACCACGATGTCCTAGCATTGGGTTCATTTCGTGTAAAGCTTCTAACTTTGCAGTTAATTTAGAAACTTCTATTTTCATATAACGAGCTAATTCTTCTGTTTCTGTCTGATTATTAGGAATAAACTCATGTAGCGGTGGATCTAATAAACGGATTGTTACCGGTCGGCCATTCATTGCTTCAAAAATTCCAATAAAGTCTTTTGTCTGCAATGGTAAGATATTGGCAAGAGCAGACTTTCTCTGTTCTTGGGTATCAGAAGCAATCATTGCTCTAAAGTGAATTAACTTGTCTCTATCAAAGAACATATGCTCCGTTCGACATAAGCCAATGCCTTCTGCACCAAAATCAAAAGCATGTTGAGCATCTATAGGTTGATCGGCGTTTGCACGGACACAAAAGCCTTTTATTGGATCTCCAGAGGTATTTTTACGTACTGAAGCATTTCTAATCTCATCACACCAACCCAAGAAGGTATCCAATTGATGAGAAATAGTTGCAGGAATAAGTGGAAGCTGCCCTTCGTAAACGGCACCAGTTGAACCATCGATGGTAATAAAATCACCACGAGAAAACTGTTTTCCATTAATGAAAACATCACCATCACTGAATAAAACCTCAGATGCACCACAGACGCAAGGAGTTCCCATACCACGAGCAACAACTGCGGCATGGCTTGTCATACCACCTGTAGAAGTTAAAATACCTTCTGATACAACCATACCTGTAATATCTTCAGGACTAGTTTCTTTTCTAACTAATATTACCTTATGACCTTTTTGTACCCAAGAATCAGCTTCATCGGCAGTATATACGATTTGACCGCAAGCTGCTCCAGGAGAAGCATTAAGTCCCTTAGTCAACAATGGGGTATTCTTTGCTATTTTTGGATCAAGCATTGGATGTAACAGTTGATCTAACTGGTCTGGTGATACTCTCATAATTGCCTTATTACGATCAATTAATCCTTCATCTACCATTTCTACTGCACAACGAACCGCCGCTTGTCCAGTTCTTTTTCCATTACGAGTTTGAAGAATATATAAAACACCTTGTTGAACAGTGAATTCCATATCCTGCATATCGTGATAATGTTTTTCAAGTCGATCTCTAATAGCTACTAATTGCTCATAAACTTCTTTGTTTTCATTTGCTAACTTATCAATAGTTTCAGGGGTACGAATACCGGCAACAACATCTTCACCTTGTGCATTCATTAAGTATTCACCATAAAACTTATTCTCACCAGTAGATGG
>CALNCH010000298.1 GCA_937875245.1 uncultured Spirochaetaceae bacterium | reverse complement strand
GGAATTGCTATTACTACTTTTGCAGGACAGAATTATGGAGCAGAAAAATACGATAGAGTTCGAAAAGGAATGATTGAAACCCTAGGTATGGCCGCTCTTTCCACAGTAATTATTTGTACAGGTTTTTGGTTTTTGGGGGAATATATTATAAAGCTTTTTACCACAGATACAGAGGTAGTAGAACAAGGAATGATAATTCTCAGATTCTTTGTTCCTTCTTTTATTACTTACATCATCATAGAAATTTTATCTGGTACAAGCCGTGGTATAGGTCGCTCTTTAGTTCCTATGATTATGACAATTGGAGGAGTTTGCATAACTCGAATTGTGTGGTTGGCTGTTGCTCTCCCCGTAAAACCTGGAATTATTACTATCGCTGCTAGTTATCCCGTAAGTTGGATACTTACTTCTCTTTTCTTTATAATTTATTACAAGGGTTGGATTGTTAAACGATTAAAATAATGTTCAAAATATTTTTTTAGATCCACTTTTTCCTTTTTTATCCTAGTTGAAGACCATATCTCACTGTGATATACTGGAAAAGATATTTATATGGGAGATGTATAAAATGGCCAAATATCCTTTTGAAGTAATTGAACCTAAATGGCAAAACTACTGGGAAAAAAACAAGACATTTAAAGTTACAGAAGATACAAAATTTGAAAAAGCAAAACGTCGATATATTCTAGATATGTTTCCTTACCCTTCCGCACAAGGGCTTCATGTTGGACATCCAGAAGGCTATACTGCAACAGATATTTACTGTCGCTACTTACGAATGAATGGGTATAACGTTCTTCACCCTATGGGATACGATGCCTTTGGTCTTCCTGCAGAAAACTATGCTATTAAAACTGGAACGCACCCAAGTGCTACCACAAATGCAAATATTGAACACTTTACCCAACAAATAAAAGCCTTAGGCTTTTCCTACGACTGGGATCGTTGTGTTTCAACCTGCACACCAGATTATTATCATTGGACTCAATGGATTTTTCTTCAGTTGTACAAAAAAGGATTAGCTTACGAAGCAGAAACTCCTATCAACTGGTGTCCTAGTTGTTTAACAGGACTTGCTAACGAAGAAGTAAAAGAAGGTCGCTGTGACCGCTGTGGTTCTGCGGTTACCCGAAAAACAATTCGGCAATGGATTTTAAGAATAACTCACTACGCAGAACGCTTATTAGAAGATTTAGACACTCTTGATTGGCCTGAATCTGTTAAATTAATGCAGAAAAACTGGATCGGTAAAAGCGAAGGTGGCGAAGTTGATTTCCCCATTGCAGATAGTAATGGGAATGCAACAACAGATTTCTTAAAAGTCTATACTACTAGAGCAGATACCTTATTTGGTGCAACCTATATGGTAATTGCCCCAGAACATCCCTTAGTTGAAAAATTATCTACACCAGAACAAAAGAAAGCAGTAAAAGACTATATAGAAGTAGCTGCAAAAAAAAGTGATTTAGAGAGAACGGATTTAGCAAAAGATAAAAGTGGGGTTTTTACAGGAAGTTATGCCATAAATCCCGTAAACGGTAAAAAAATTCCAATTTGGATATCTGATTATATATTAATATCTTATGGAACTGGTGCTATTATGGCTGTTCCTGCTCACGATGATCGTGACTGGGATTTTGCTAAAATGTTTAACTTACCTATTATTAAAGTTGTAGCTTCTGAAGAAGAAATAACTACCTTAGGAGAAGGGGATTTACAAAAAGGAAGGCAACTTCTTAAAAAAGCTTCTACAGATTCAGACTTTGCCCTCTCTCTGGCTACAAAAAATCCTGAAATTTTTTCTGTTGCTGACAAGTGTACTGTTGCAGATGGATATGCTATCAACTCTGAAGGTTTTACCGGTATGGAAACCGCGGTAACTATTCCTTCCATGATTTCCTGGCTTACTGAAAAAGGCATTGGAAAGAAAGCTGTTAATTATAAACTTCGAGACTGGGTTTTCAGCCGTCAAAGATACTGGGGAGAACCTATTCCTCTGGTACACTGTGAAAAATGTGGTTGTGTACCTCTTCCAGAAGATCAGTTACCCTTAGCATTACCAGATGTTAAATCCTATCAACCAACAGGAACTGGAGAAAGTCCTTTAGCAGGAATTGATGATTGGGTAAATACCACCTGTCCTGCCTGCGGGGCACCGGCAAAACGAGAAACAAACACTATGCCACAATGGGCTGGTTCATGTTGGTACTATTTAAGATATTTGGATCCAAATAACGATACAGCTTTTGCCAGCAAAGATACAATTGATTATTGGATGCCTGTTGATTTATATGTTGGCGGTGCAGAACACGCCGTATTGCACTTACTCTACGCTCGATTCTGGCACAAAGTCCTATTTGATATTGGAGTAGTAAATACAAAAGAACCTTTCCAGCGATTAGTAAATCAGGGAATGATTACTTCTTATGCTTTTCAACGAAAAAATAAAACCTTAGTACCTACCGACTGTGTAACCGAAAAAGAGCCTAACGTTTTTGTTGAAAATGAAACTGGTGAAGTTTTGGAACGAGTTGTAGCAAAGATGTCAAAATCTTTGAAAAACGTAGTAAATCCAGACGATGTTATAAAAGAATATGGTGCAGATTCAGTTCGTATGTACGAAATGTTTATGGGTCCTCTAGAAGTATCAAAACCATGGAGTACTCAAGGGTTAATTGGTGTTAACCGCTTTTTGGAAAAAGTATGGGCTGTAAGTGAAAAAACTCTTTGTGATTGTGAATTAGATGATGACAAAGGAGAGTTGCGAAAACTTTTGCACCGTACAATTAAAAAGGTAACGGAAGATACTAGTACTCTTAACTTTAATACCGCTATCAGTCAGATGATGATTTTTATTAATGAAGTAAGCAAATTACCTTCTTTACCAAAAAAAATGTGGATAGATTTTGTTAAAATGATTTCTGTCTACGCTCCTCACTTAGGGGAAGAATTGTGGGAAAAATTAGGTAAAGGCGATGCTTCGGATGCTAAATCAACAATTGCATATGAAAGTTGGCCTACCTTTAATGAAGAATTCTGTAAAGATGATAACGCAACCATAATTGTCCAGGTCAATGGCAAGATTCGTGATAAGTTTGAAACTCCAGTAAATACCGCAAAAGAAGAATTAGAAAAACAGGCTGTTAATACTGCAGGAGCTCAGAAATTCATTGAAGGACATTCAATTGCAAAAGTGATTGTTGTACCTAATAAATTGGTAAACATTGTAGTTAAGTAGTTTATAGAGGCTTTTTTTATGAAATATATAGATTTACGAAGTGATACTGTTACATGGCCTACAGAAGAAATGCGTCAAGCCATGGCTGAGGCACCTGTAGGTGATGATGTGTATCAAGATGATCCTACTATTAATGAATTGCAGAATTATGCTGCTAGTTTAGCAGGCAAAGAGGCTGCATTATTTGTACCTTCTGGTACTTTTGGGAATCAATTAGCCCTTTTTACCCATTGCCGCCGAGGCCAAGAAGTTGTTCTTGATGATGATTGTCATATTGTACAACACGAGGCTGGTGCTGCATCAATTATTGCTGGGGTACAATTACGTACTGTAACAAGTAAAGATTCTTTTTTGAATTCTAAGGATTTTGAAGCGAAAATACGTATTGGTTCAGATATCCATGAACCTACAACAGGTCTTATCTGTATTGAGAATGCCCGAGCTAATGGAAAAGTACAACCACTGTCCTTTATGGAAGAAATAAAATACATAAGTAACATGTATCATGTACCAATACACTTAGATGGTGCCAGACTTTTTAACGCTGCTACATTCTTAAATGTTCCCGCAACAGAAATTACGAAACAGGTTGATTCAGTAATGTTTTGTTTATCTAAAGGGTTGTGTTCTCCAGTAGGTTCAATTTTAGCAGGTTCTGCAGCTTTTATTGAAAAAGCACGTTGGAACCGCAAAATTATGGGTGGAGGTATGAGACAAGCAGGTTGTTTAGCTGCAGCCGGTCTTATAAGTTTACGAAAAATGCGTTTGCGTTTGAATGAAGACCATGAAACTGCTTTATATTTAGCCAATGAATTAGCAAAAATACCAGAGCTTGAAATTGATCCTCTTCAAGTTGAAATTAATATGGTATTTTTCAGGTTCAAAGGAAATACCATTAATCCAGAAGCTTTAACTGAATTTATGCTAGAACAAGAAATTTTTATTGGAGATGCAGATCCTAAGGGAAATTTTAGATTTGTGACTCATTATTGGATTCATAAAGAGCACATAGATAAGGTAATTGATACTATAAAAAAGTTTTTAGCATAATTTCCTTACAAAATAAGAAAGCCCCTGAAACAATCAGGGGCTTTCTTATTTTATTGTCGCCAAGCGTATATAAACTCAATCATGTATTGTTGAATATCGTTAAACCACTTTTCTTGAAAGGCAATAGCTTTTTCTCCAACATATCGATAATGCCAACATTCCCGCCGATATCCTGTAACAGCTTCATATTCCTTTGGAAAGGATAAAGAAAAACCATACTTAGAAGCATTAGATGCTAACCATTTACCAGCCTTTGTTTCTGCATATTCATCGGTTATGGAACCAAAATCTATTGCAACCCCTAATTGATGTTGACTAGTGCCAGGAGCCGCAGATTCTCTGTCAGCAGCTTCTTTTCCCATTTGAGCTACATTACGTTCATATATCATTTTTTGATACGAATAAGTTCTATATGTGGAACTTACCACCAGTGTAATTCCCTCTGCTTTGGCAGCCTCTGCCATAGTTTGCAAAGCTTTTTCCACAGGAATTCGTAAACTTAAATCATTTCTATTGATTACATAACTATGTGCCTTAGCCAGATCTTGAGTCAAAGAAACTAAATCAGCAGGTTCATAGTCTTCCGATAAAAAGTGTTTTTTATCTGCAAGAATTAAAGAATCCCAAGTATCCTTTTCAAGTACTTCTTGTAAATCTGCTAAAAAACTTTTTTTATCTTGTAATATTCTTTCCGCTATTTGATTTGCTTCCCCTTTTTCATTGTTAAAAGGTAAGGGATATCTGGTTAATAGCTGTGTCAGCTTTTCTTCTTCAGGTGATATTTGATTAGCCATTTTGACAGACACTTCAATGTAATCATTAGGGTTATTTTGTATTTGTTTTCCTTTACAACCAGCAAAAACTAAAACAACCAAAAGAAAAAGTACAATTACATTAGATTTCATTTATGCTTCGACCTCGGTAACCGAGTAAATACGTCTAAATTCATCTAAAAATCCAGTAGATTGGATGGCGTTAATGACTGCATTTGATGGGCGCATTAAATATAATTTTGTGTTATATATTTCTTCATCGTTATGAGCTCCCATTAAAACTCCCAAT
>CALNCH010000297.1 GCA_937875245.1 uncultured Spirochaetaceae bacterium | reverse complement strand
GGTTGCATACTTATAACCAACAGCTTTAATTGCATCAAGCATCTGTACTGTTAACCATGCACCTTTTTCTTTATATACTTTCTCAATGAGCTTCTTTAACTCTTTATCACCTAACAATGCATTTTCATATTCAACATCAGCTGGCATTTCTTCGTTAAATACTAAGCGACCAGCAGTTGTTGAAACAAGAGCACCATTATGAGGAGCTTTTTCTACAGGAACTTTAATCTCTGCCTGCCAATCAATAGCTTTGGCTTCTGCTGCCAATAAAGCTTCGTTAATGGAGCTAAATCGTTTTCCTGTACCCTTTCCAGTAGGTTTAATTTTTGTTAAGTAATAAATACCAAGAACCATATCCTGGGAAGGATATACAATTGTTTTACCGTTTGCAGGGTCTAACAAGTTTCGTGCTGACAGCATTAATGTCCAACACTCCATTTGTGCAGCCTGAGTTAACGGCACGTGAACAGCCATCTGGTCACCATCGAAGTCAGCATTAAAAGCGTGACAAACTAAGGGGTGAAGACGAATTGCTTTTCCTTCTACCAATACTGGCTCGAAAGCCTGAATACCTAAACGGTGCAGTGTAGGAGCACGGTTTAACATTACAGGGTGTTCGCTAACAACTTCATCCAAAATATTGAATACTTCAGGTGATTCTTGTTCAACAAGCATTTTAGCTTTTTTAATATTATATACAATGTCCCGATCTACTAACTTTTTCATAATGAAAGGCTTGAATAATTCCAAGGCCATTTTAGTAGGAAGACCACACTGCCATAACTTCAATTCAGGACCAACGCAGATAACAGAACGACCAGAATAGTCTACACGTTTACCTAACAAGTTCTGTCGGAAACGTCCCTGTTTACCTTTCAAAAGGTCTGAAATTGATTTAAGAGGTCTATTTGATGCACCTTTAATAACTCTTTTTCGTTTTGAGTTATCAAAAAGTGAGTCTACAGCTTCCTGAAGCATTCTTTTTTCATTTCGAATAATAATATCAGGAGCACTTAACTGCATAAGTCTCTTGAGTCGGTTATTTCGGTTAATTACGCGACGATACAAATCGTTTAAGTCTGATGTTGCGAAACGACCACCGTCCAACTGAACCATAGGTCTCAATTCTGGTGGAATAACTGGAATAACATCTAAGATCATCCAAGAACATTTATTTGTTGATGCTCTAAAGTTTTCTACAATTTCGATTCGTTTTAAAAGACGCTTATCACTTTTAGCACCTTTTTCAATCATTTTAGCACGTAATTCTGTAGCCAATTCATCGAGATTAAGGTTTTCAAGCAATGTTTTGATAGCTTCTGCACCCATACCTGCACTGAAAGAACCACCATAACGTTCCTGAGCTTCCATATATTCATCTTCAGTAAGAAGCTGCATTTTCTTAAGGTCAGTATCTCCTGCATCAATTACGATATATTTTTCGTAATACAAAACAGAACGTAATGCTGCTACTTGTAAATCAAGTAATAAACCCATTCGGCTTGGAACTGAACGATAATACCAAATATGTGATACAGGAGCTGCTAATTCAATATGGCCCATTCGTTCACGTCGTACTTTGAAGTGAGTTACTTCTACACCACAGCGGTCACAAATAACACCCTTGTATCGAATTGATTTGAATTTACCACAGTAACATTCCCATTCTTTTGTTGTACCGAATATTCGTTCACAGAAAAGACCTTCTTTCTCTGGACGAAGAGTTCGATAATTTATAGTTTCAGGTTTCTTTACCTCACCATAAGACCATGCTCTAATAGACTCTGGTGAAGCGAGCTTTATCATCAAGCTATCAAAATCTTGAATATCACGCATCATATTCTCCTATAAAAATGTCGGCATTTGCCGTACGCCAAGGAAGGCGTGAATGTAACGCTACCTCTCGTAGCGTTACAAACGGTACAATGTACAGTACCGTAATCTTGTACCGTTTATTAGAAATTAGAGCCTGCTTTTGTGATCAGCTCTTCATCGCGTTCTGTTAAAGGAATTTGCTTGCCCTTTGCATCGAAAATAGTGAAATCCAATGCCAAACCACGCAATTCCTGTACCAATACGTTGAATGATTCAGGAACACCTGCGGCAGTTGAAGGTTCACCCTTAACGATAGATTCGTAAATCTTAGAACGACCATTCATATCATCAGATTTAATTGTCATTAATTCCTGAAGAGTATTGGCAGCACCATAAGCTTCAAGAGCCCATACTTCCATTTCTCCAAGACGCTGACCACCAAACTGAGCTTTACCACCAAGAGGCTGCTGTGTAACTAGAGAATAAGGTCCAGTAGAACGAGCATGCATCTTTTCATCAACCAAGTGATGTAATTTCAAATAGTAAATAACGCCTACGAATACTTCATTCTGGAAAGGTTCACCGGTTTTACCATCTCGAAGAACAGCTTTTGAATTAGCATTAAAACCAGCTTCTACCAATTTCTTCTCAATTTGTTCATTTGAAGGAGATTGGAATACAGGAGCTTCGTACCACTGATCCAAATACAAACCTGCTAAACCAAGTTCAGATTCCATAATCTGTCCAATATTCATTCGAGAAGGAACACCCAATGGATTCAAACAAATATCCAGTGGAGTACCGTCTTCTAAGTAAGGCATATCTTCAATTGGGAGGATTCGAGCAACAATACCTTTGTTACCATGACGTCCAGCCATTTTATCACCTTCACGTAACTTACGTTTAATAGCGATAAATACTTTAACAACTTCATCAACTCCAGGATTAAGATCATCACCTTCAGTTCTTCGTAATCGCTGAACGTCGATAATTGTTCCTTCAACACCATGTGGTACTCGAAGAGAAGAATCACGTACTTCTTTAGCTTTTTCACCGAAGATTGAATTTAATAATTTAAATTCTGGTGTAGTTTCTGTTTCTGATTTTGGTGTTACTTTACCAATCAAGATATCTCCTGATCTTACCTTTGCACCAATTCGGATTATACCTTCTGCATCCAAATTATCTAAGGTTTTTTCACTAGTATTTGGAATATCTCGGGTAATCTTTTCAGGACCAAGTTTTGTTTCACGAATTTCAGTTGAAAATTCTTTGATATGAATTGAAGTATACATATCTTCTTTAACAACACGTTGTGAAATAAGAACAGCGTCCTCGTAGTTGTATCCATTCCAAGGAACGAATCCTACTAATATATTTCTACCTAAAGCTAACTCTCCATTAAAAGTTGCAGGACCGTCTGCAAGAACCGTACCTTTTTCAACTTTTTGACCTAATTCAACAACAGGTCTCTGGTGATAACAAGTATCTTGGTTAGTTCTTTGATACTTTAACAATGGATATACATCTACATCGTCTGCTGATTTAGCAGCTGTTGGCTTTACTCGAACTTCTTCAGAAGTTACCCAGCAAATTTCACCAGCTCGTTTTGCTTTAACAAGAACACCAGAGTCATATGCAGTTTTTGCTTCCATGCCAGTTCCAACACGAGGTGGTTCTGGGAATAGCAGAGGAACTGCTTGACGTTGCATGTTACAACCCATCAATGCACGGTTAGCGTCGTCGTGTTCAAGGAAAGGTATTAAAGCTGCCGAAACAGAAATTACCTGCTTTGGAGAAACGTCCATGTACTGAATGTCTTTAGGATCACGAGCAGTATAATCACCATAACGTCGACAAGGAATAGTATCTGAAGCAAAAGTACCATCTTCTTTCATGTCTACAGAAACCTGTCCAATGTAGTATTTATCCTCATCCATTGCAGATAAATACTCAACATCACGAGTTGCTTTACCATCAACTACTTTTCGATATGGAGCTTCAAGAAAACCATATTCATTTACGTGAGAATAAATAGCTAATGAAACGATAAGACCAATATTTGGTCCTTCAGGAGTTTCAATAGGACACATTCTACCATAGTGGGTATAGTGAACATCTCGTACTTCAAATCCGGCACGATCTCGTGAAAGACCACCAGGACCAAGTGCGTTTAGACGACGTTTATGTGTTAATTCAGCCAATGGGTTAATTTGATCCATGAACTGAGATAACTGACTTGAACCAAAGAATTCTTTTATTAAAACAACAATAGGTTTAATTGAAATCAAATCCTGAGGTTTCATTGTCTCAGTTTCTTTTAGACCCATTCTTTCTTTCGCAATTCTTTCCATTCGACTGAAAGCTGTTTTCAATTGATTAGTCATCAATTCACCAACAGAACGAACACGTCGGTTTCCTAAGTGATCGATATCATCGATACTTTCGTTTCCAACATATACCTTAATAAGATATTTCATTGTTGAAATAATATCTTGCTTTACTAAAGTATGTTCTTCAACTGGTTCTTTATAATCAAATTTTTTATTTAGCTTATAGCGTCCTACTCGACCTAAATCGTAACGTCGAGAAGAAAAGAACATACTTGTAAGATCTTTTTCTGCGGCTTCTACCGTAATAGGCTCACCAGGCATCAATACAGAGTAAACTGCTGATAATGCATCTTCCAAAGAAGGCTCATCTGAGCCAGAACCTTCCTTTGCAAAACGAATTTCTTCTCTTTCAAAACAGTTAATAATCATTTGAGAATCTAATGAATTTTCTCCATCAAATTTAATAACTACTATCTCTGTAATTTCTGGGTGCAAGAATAATTCATCGATATCGTGTGGATGTAGTTTTTGACCAGCACTAAATACCTTTTTCTCTTCATCTTCTTCTTTAATAAAAACTGGAGTAGCTAATACCTTACCAACCAAAGAATCACGGAAATCTCGAGTATCCTGAATAGAAAGTTTTTCTACTTCATAGAATGCTCGAATAATTTCTTCTCGTGTACTATAACCTAATGCACGTAAAAAAATTGTTCCTAAAATTCGTTTCTTTCTGTCAATTTTTGCGTAAACTAAATCTTTTTTCTGATCGATTTCAAATTCAAGCCAACTTCCTCGATAAGGAATAATACGACTTGAATATAGACCTTTTTCATGACTGAAAATTACACCAGGAGAACGATGAATTTGAGAAACAACAACTCGTTCTGCCCCGTTAATTACAAAGGTACCCCGATCAGTCATCAATGGGATATCACCCATATATATATCTTTTTGACGAATTTCGCCCGTCTGCTGAAAAATCAAATTAATACGTGCTTTCAAAGGAATTTGATATGTTAAACCCTTTTGTTTACATTCCAATTCTGAAAACTTGATATTTTCTTCATCGAGTTCGTAGTATTCGTACTCAAGAAGCATATCACCATTAGGACTTTCAATAGGGAAAGTAGTGTTAAACACGTCTTGAAGACCCTGTTCTGCAAGTGTTTCATGGGCATCAAGCTTATCTTTTTGTAGAAAACTTTCATATGAGGCAGTTTGAATGTCTACCAAATCAGGTAGTTCCATGAAATTCTGGATATTCTTACCAATGTATTGACGATTTATCGTCCGGCTTCTTGCGAACATTAAATCCCCCTGTAAAATGTATGCGTTACGGTCATTCTTTGCTACATGTAAAAAATTTACACAGCACAAAGAGCCGTTTTTTTACTCATTTATAGACAAGTATAGCTGACCAGAAAAATCCGGTCAGCTCGTTGTAAAAATCAACCAAACACGAGAAGGTTAGATTTTGTATGTAAGAACTTATTTTCATAAGTTCTTACAAGTAAGTACATATTGCAATTATGCAATCTTAACTGTACCGCCAGCTGTTTCAACTGTTGACTTAATTTTTGCAGCGTCATCTTTAGATACACCTTCTTTAAGTGTTTTAGGAGCGCCTTCAACCAAGTCTTTTGCTTCTTTAAGTCCAAGACCAGTAACTTCACGAACTGCCTTGATAACAGCAATTTTTTTGTCTGCTGCTGCACTTTCAAGTGTTACAGTGAATTCTGTCTGTTCTTCAGCTGCTGGTGCTGCTGCACCAGCACCTGCTACCATTACTGGAGCTGCTGCGGTTACACCGAATTTTTCTTCCATAGCTTTTACGAGCTCAGAAGCTTCGAGTACTGTCATTGATGCGATTGCATCTAAAATTTGATCTGTTGTGAGAGCTGCCATATTATCTTCTCCTATTGGCATGTATTTTTTTTTGCGGGACAGGACGACAGCTATGAAGCCTGAACCGCTATCATATTGTGGTATTACTCAGCTACTGATGCTTCTGCTGTTGCAGGAGCTTCAGCTGCAGGAGCTGATCCACCTTCTGACTGTTTTTTCTCCACATAAGCAAGCAATGTAGCTGCAAGCTTTTGTACTGGAGCATTGATGGTAGAAGCGATCATAGCAATGAGTTGCTTCTTTCCAGGAAGCTTTGCGAAAGCTTCGATTTTTGCTGCATCGTAAATTTCTTTGTCTACTAAAGCACCCTTAATCTGCAATGCAGGAGTTTCTTTAGCAAAATCAAATAAGATTTTTGCAACTTCGTTAGCATCTTCGTTTCCTAATGCTACTGCAGTAGGTCCCTTAAGATAATCTGCAACATTTGTTACATTTAATTCTTCAAATGCTACACGAGCAAAGTTATTTTTTACAACTTTAAGTTCTGCGTTCTTTGTTCGAAGCTGATCACGTAATGTTGTAATTTGTTCTACAGTTAATCCTCGATAATCTGTAAAGATAAAATCGTTATAACCTTCGAATACTGTTTTTGCACTTGCAATTGCTTCTACTTTAGCAGGCTGGAGTTTTTTTGCTTTTATAGCCATAATTATTCTCCTTCCTTATAATCTACCCAAACGCCTGGGCCCATTGTTGAATTTACTGATACTGACTGTACATAACCAGCTTTTGCATCAGAAGGTTTTTTGCGTTGAATTTCTGATAATAAAACAGAAATGTTTTCTGCAACTTTACTAGCATCCATTGATGCCTTTCCAACTGCAATATGAACAACACCAGTTTTATCTGCTCGGTATTCAACCCGACCTTTTTTAAGTTCAGCAATAGCAGCAACGATATCGTTAGTTACTGTTCCTGTTTTTGGGTTAGGCATTAATCCTTTTCGACCAAGAACCATACCTAAACGACCAACGTCTTTCATCATGTCAGGGGTAGCTACAGCTATATCAAAGTCTAACCAACCACCCTTTACTTTTTCGATGTATTCATCTGCACCAGCAAATGCTGCACCGGCGTCCAAAGCTTCCTTAATTCTGTCTTCTTTACAGAAAACAAGAACTTTCTTTTCACCTTTGAACTGATGAGGGAATACTAATGTATCACGTACAGTTTGACTTTTTCCAAGACGAAGACAAACGTGCAATTCAACAGTTTCGTCGAATTTAGCAAATTTAACTTCTTTCACCAATTCACATGCTTTAGCTAAAGCATAAGATTTTGTGGAATCATACTTTTTAAGTGATTCGCGATAGTTTTTTCCGTGTTTCATATTATCGCTCCACCTCTACACCCATACTTCTTGCAGTACCGGCAATAATTTTCTTTGCGGCTTCAATATCTGTTGCATTGATATCAGGCATTTTGGTTGTTGCAATTTCAGTAAGCTGAGCTTGAGAAATTTTACCAACTTTTTCCTTTAATGGATTGCCAGAACCTTTTTGAATGCCAGCAGCTTTTTTTACTAGAACTGCAGCGGGAGGAGTCTTAAGAATAAATGTATAGGATTTATCCTGATAGACAGTGATTACAACTGGAACAATTAAACCTTGTTCCATGGACTTAGTACGGTCATTAAACTGTTGCACGAACTGTGGGGCACTTACTCCGTGTGGTCCCAAAGCGGGTCCAACTGGCGGAGCTGGAGTTGCCTTTCCAGCGGGGCATTGCAGCTTAATAATAGCCGTTACCTTTTTCTTTGCCATATATATCTCCTTAAATTGGTGTGACAACTGATTTCTTTCATTACTGAAAGCAGAGCAGTCATCTAACGAAATACACTCTGTTCAACGAACCATGTATCTCTCCCAAGACAAGAATATGCGGAAACAATATGTTTTCGACTATTCTACAAAAATTCAGTGTATACACAAAATGCTGTATTATTTTAATACAGCATTCATAGCGAGTTACACTTTTTCAACCTGTAAAAGATCAACTTCAACGGGAGTTGCGCGGCCAAAAATGCCGACCATAACTCTCAATTTACTTTTTTCAATGTTAACTTCTTCAATAGTACCAGAAAAAGTAGCAAAAGGACCGTCAATTATCTTAACTGTCTCACCTACAGAGAATGACTGTTTCATTCTAGCAGGTTTTTCACCCTTAATTTCACCAGCTTTTCGCAATAATTCTTTTGCTTCTTCAGATGAAATAGGACGTGGTCTATCACTACTATTAGTACCAACGAAACCTGTAACACCCTGAATTCGTCTTATTGCTGAACAAGTATTTTTCCAACCTAAATCAGGAAGATCAAGTTCAATCATAATGTAACCAGGAAGCAGTTTATTAGTTACTGTTTTTTTCTTGCCGTCTTTAATGTCAACAACATCTTCAACAAGAACTTTAATGTCTAAAATTACATCAGAGGATAAGTCACCATTCTCGATTAAGGATCTAATAGTTCTTTCTATTTTCCCTTCATAACCGGAATAAGTATGTAGGATATACCAACCTTTTGCCATTAACGTCGCCTAGAAAATGATATTCATGCCAGCAGTAAAAAGCATGTCTAACAAACCAAGCACAACAGCTACAACAACAGTAGAAATTAATACTACTTTTACTGATGAGATAACATCGTCTTTGGTAGGCCATACAACTTTTTTAAGTTCTGCCACTGACTCTTTAAAAAACTGGACAATCTTCATAATACCACCAGTCCCCATTTATTATAAGATACAGGCCAGGCAAGACTCGAACTCGCAACATGCGGTTTTGGAGACCGCCGCTCTACCATTAGAGCTACTGACCTAAGAATGTTCTAAGAACACACTTTCTCAGAGTTACCTCTGATATATAAAACGCCGAAGCGTTATATCCAAATTATTTTGCCTTTGTTTCTTTGTGCAAGATATGCTTGCGGCAGAATGGGCAGTATTTGTTAAATTCAAGTTTACCTTGGATGTTTTTGCGGTTTTTATAAGTTGTATAATTTTTGCGTTTACATTCGCTACATTGAAGCGCAATGATTTCGACCGCTGACTTACTTTTCTTTGCCATTATATGACTCCTTAAAGCGTTATATTACGCTGAAAAAATACCGTTTTTTACTACAGCTCGAACCAGAAGAGCCTCCGAGCGGAATCGAACCGCTGACCTCAACCTTACCATGGTTGCGCTCTACCGACTGAGCTACAGAGGCATACGTATCCTCTGGTACTGTTCAGTACCAAACATGAGATGTTCACTAATATATAAGAGAGTATATTTTTTGTCAATATGAAAAAGAGAAAATTGACTATTAGTATAAAAAAAAGGTATATTCAAATACGAGGTATTTTATGCAAGTAATAGACAATTTAGTTTCTAATATTATGGACTCCTACAAAAATTATGGAGGAGTAAATCTTGCTGACTCAGAAATGATTCCAAACCGCCAAAACGTGGTATGTGTATTACAGGACTTACAAGCTTTAATATTTCCAGGATATAGAACCGCTGAAATATTAGATCATAACAATCTTGTATATATCACCGGAGAAAGAATAAATCGCATTATTTCCTTATTAACAAAGGAAACTCAAAAAGCAATGGTGTATATATGTAACGATTCTTCTGTGTCACAATCTCATTGTTTTGGACTAGCAGAAAAAACAGTAGTGTCATTAATAGCAGAAATTCCTCACATTCGCCAATTATGCCAGCTTGATGCACAAGCGGCATTAGCAGGGGATCCTGCAGCCAGAAATATAGAAGAAATTATTTTATCATACCCAGGCCTTGAAGCAATAATTGTTCATCGTATTGCTTATTTTTTACATAATAATGGAGTTCCCGTAATTCCTCGAATAATGAGTGAATATGTTCATGGAAAAACTGGTATCGATATACACCCCGGTGCAAAAATTGGAGAAGGTTTTTTTATTGATCATGGAACAGGAGTGGTTATAGGTGAAACCTGTGAAATCGGAAAAAATGTAAAAATTTACCAAGGAGTTACACTAGGAGCCCTAAGTGTAAAAAAATGTATGCAG
>CALNCH010000296.1 GCA_937875245.1 uncultured Spirochaetaceae bacterium | reverse complement strand
TTTTTTTTTTTTCCCCGCCGGTCTTATCAAACGTTCTTCAAGTGTTAACATTATTCGTGACGGTATTGTTATTTATACTGGAAAAGTATCTTCTCTTAAACGCTTTAAGGACGATGCAAAAGAAGTAACAACAGGTTATGAATGTGGTGTTGGAATTGATTCTTGGCATGATATTAAG
The DNA here is from genome assembly GCA_937875245.1 of uncultured Spirochaetaceae bacterium. Lineage (GTDB taxonomy): Bacteria > Spirochaetota > Spirochaetia > Treponematales > Treponemataceae > CALNCH01. The sequence continues at coordinate 6,244 of CALNCH010000296.1, read as the reverse complement.
GTTGGAGACCAATTCGAAGTCTTTGAATATGTAGAAGTAGCCCGTAAATTGGGTGAAACTTTAATAGAAGCTGCTGCAAAAGCAGAAAAAGAAAAGGCTCACAACTAATATGGGAGAATACCGATTAGTTCGCTTAGGTGAACAAATACGCGATGAAATCTCTCAAATGATTTTGAAGCGCCAAATTAAAGATCCCAGAGTTTCCACTTTTTTGAGTATCAATAGAGTGGAAGTTGCAGGAGATTTAGGATATGCCAAAGTGTATGTTTCTAGCTTTATGGCTGATAAAGCTACAGAAAAAGGCGTTCGAGGTTTAGAAAGTGCTGCTGGGTTTATTCAAACAACTTTGAGTAAACAATTACGCTTAAGACAATTTCCAAAACTGACTTTTGTGGTAGACAATAGCATAAAAGAAGGTTTTGAAATGGTTCAAAAGCTTAATAAGCTAGAAGCAGAAGAAAAAGCAATTTCAGAACAAAGATCTGAAAACAATTCTGTTACTGAACAGGAGTAATTTTCTGTCAACAACCAAAAATACGATCCCAGGAGTAAAACCTTCTGGGATTGTTTTATATGGAAAACCTACTGGAATAACCAGTTTTTCATCCCTTTTTACAATAAAACATGCTCTTCAAACAGGAAAAGTGGGTCATACAGGAACCTTAGATAGTTTTGCCGAAGGTCTTTTGGTAGTTTGTGTTGGACCTTTAACACGCCTTGTTTCTCATATCACTGCTTTTGATAAAGTATATGAGGCAATTATCGCCTTTGGTACCGAAACAGATACATTGGACCCTTTAGGGACTATAATCAAAACCGCTGAAAAACCAAAAGTATGGGATTTTGAAAAAGCACTTCAAACCTTCACTGGTTCTTTGATGCAATCTCCCCCCTCTTATTCTGCTATTCACGTCAATGGAAAAAGAGCCAGTGATTTAGCTCGTTCAGGAAAGGATTTTTCTATTCCTCAAAGGCCTATAACTGTTTATTCTGCCACCATAATTGATATGTTCTTAGAAAATGATTTAGTTTCCTATGCTCATGTAAAATTCTCTGTTTCAAAAGGAACCTATGTTCGCTGTCTTGCTCGGGATATTGGATATGCTTGTGGATCTGTAGCACATTTGATTGGTTTAAAACGTACACAAGTAGGCTCTTTTTCTTTAGAAAACGCTGTAGGTTTTGATTTACTAGAATCTTTTAGCATTTCCTCTGTTATAAAACGAGAGTACTCAGATAAGACACTCCCAAGGGATACAGAAAAAGAAGCTGTTTTAGAAGCTGAAGTTATACAAAAATGTATTTCTATGACTCCTTTATTAGCTAGGGAATGTGGATTTAATCCTTTAAATCCAGACTACATTTCGGATTTTTTTAATGGAAAACCATTAACCCCTCTATTTTTCTTAACTGAAATACCTCTACATGGAGCCGTTGCTGTTTTCACAGAAAAAAATCAATTTGCAGGATTAATTGAAAAAACTAGCAAAAGATTACAATATGTATATGTTATTCCTAAAGATATAGCATTAGCATAGTTTCTTGTTCTTCCCAGTAATATTCCTTTATGTTATACTTTTTTGAATATGGTTATTTATTCTTGGAACAATATTTCTGATATTCACATTGCACATTCTGCACTTACCATTGGTGGTTTTGATGGGCCACATAAAGGTCATGAGAGCCTTTTTTCAGCGGTTCTTGAATATAAGAAGAGAACTGGTGTTCTTGCTGGCATAGTAACTTTTTCTCGTTCCCCTGGTGCCATAAAAAATGGAGAAAATTTTGTTGGAGATATTTCTTCCATAAATACAAAAATAGAATACTTTACTGAAAAAGGCTTTGATTATTGCTTAGTCATTGACTTTTCTCGGGATTTTGGTAAAATGAAAGGAAGCGATTTTCTTGATATTTTGAGAAATAATTGTTCTATGCAGTTTTTGGCAATAGGAACTGATTTCCGTTGTGGCAATAATTTAGATACCGGCGTTGCCGAAATATCATCTTATATGGTTCATTACGGTTTAGAACTTGCTGTTTGTAATCCTGTTCTTTTTAATTTAGAGCGGATTAGTTCCAGTGCTATACGACAAGCAATTGTTGCAGGCAATTTTTCCTATGCAATTCAATTATTAGGTCATTCCTATGTATTGGATACTAGTGATTATGTATGGAATGAAGATATTTACAAAAGCGGTTCGTCAGATACCTTGTGTTTCATATCTGCAAGCAAAAAAGGAACTCAAGTTTTTCCACCCGATGGGGTATATACTGTAAAAGTAACCTTATCTAATCAGGCAAAAAATTGTTCTGTTCCTTTTGTTGGTATAGTTAGTTTTATTACAAAACTGTATGCGGAGTCCAATTTCCTTCGCCTGGAAGTTCCGACTGAACATAAAATGTGTCTTCCACAGAAAATCGAATTTATTTAGGTTTACCTAAGGTTGAATATAATTAAGGAGTAAGTAATGGCACTTACAAAAGAAAAAACATCATCAGTAATTAACACTTTTGGTGCAAACGGAAAAGATTCAGGAAGTACAAAAGTTCAAGTTGCTTTAATAACAGAAAGAATTCAGCAGCTTACAGAACATTGTAAAGAATTCAAAAAAGACAAAAGCGCATCACGTGGTCTTCTTAAATTAGTTGGTCAAAGACGCAGTCTTTTGAAATATTTACAGACCTTGAAGGTTATCGTGCTCTGATTAAAGAATTAGGACTTCGCAAGTAGTTTCTAAAGGGCACTTTTTGTTGAAAATCGGCAAGAAGTGCCTTATTTTTTATGGGGCAACCGGGCATATGGATAGTGAAGCTACTACGGTCACATACCGTAGTATTCAGTTTCGATATACCGGGTTGCTGTATCACATTTTATTACATTCAAGGAAGGTATTATGGTACAGAGAGTTACCTACAAAATTGGCGACGAAGAGCTTATTTTGGAAACCGGTCGTCTAGCAAAACAGGCAAATGGTGCTGTTTATGCTCAATTTGGTGGATCTGCAGTTATTGCAACTGTATGTGCTTCTTCTTCTGCACAGGAAGGTTTAGATTATGTTCCTGTAACAGTAGATTACAATGAAAAATATTATGCTGCAGGTAAAATTCCTGGCGGTTTTATTAAACGTGAAGGTAGACCAAAGGACAAAGAAATTTTAGTTTCACGTCTTATTGACCGACCAATGCGTCCTTTATTTGATATTGCTTTTGGTCGTGAAATACAGATTGTTCCAACTTGTATTTCATCAGATCAAGTAAATCCACCTGATATTCTTGCTGTTATTGCGTCTTCTGCAGCAGTATCAATTTCTGATATTCCTTTTAATGGACCTGTAGCAGCTTGTCGTGTTGGTTACGTTAATGGTGATTATGTAATTAACCCAACTTATGAACAGATTGAAAAGGGAGATCTTGAAATTGTAGTAGCGGGAACTGCTGATGGTTTTACCATGGTTGAAGGTGGCGCTAACGAAGTTTCTGAAGATTTAATGTTAGGAGCTCTTGCAAAAGCTCAAGAATTTATTACCGCTATGTGTCATCTTCAGAATGAATTAAAGAAATTAGCAGGTAAAGAAAAACTCCCATTAGCACCATTACAAGTCTCTTTAGAAAATAAAGAAGCTATTCTTGCAGAAGCTATGCCAAAAATGGAAACAGCTTGTTATGTTAAAGGAAAGCACTTACGACATGATGCTATTGCAACTGTAAAAAAAGAATTAGCAGAAAAATATGCAACACAGCTTGAAGATGATGTACAGAAAAAGCTTTTTGGAGCTTTATTCGAAGAAATGGAATACAACATTCTTCGTTCTGGAATCCTTAATAAGAGTCTTCGTGTTGATGGACGTGGCTTAGAAGATATTCGTCCTATCAGTTGTGAAATTGATGTGCTACCTCGTCCCCATGGTTCTGCAATTTTTACTCGTGGAGAAACCCAAGCTTTAGCAGTTGCAACATTAGGTACTGCCCTTGATGAACAAGTTTTAGACGATATTGATGGTGATAGACGAGAACACTTTATTCTTCATTACAACTTCCCTCCTTATTCAGTAGGTGAGTGTGGTCGTATGGGTACTGGTCGTCGCGAAATTGGTCATGGTAATCTTGCTCGCCGTTCATTAGAGCCAATGGTTCCCTCTCGAGAAGCTTTCCCTTATACAGTACGTGTAGTATCAGAAATTATGGAATCAAATGGTTCTTCTTCAATGGCATCAGTTTGTGGCGGTACCTTGTGTATGTTAGCGGCTGGTGTTCCAATGAAAAAGCCTGTTGCTGGTATTGCAATGGGACTTATCACTGAAGGTGATAAATACGAAAAATATGCTATTTTATCAGATATTCTGGGTGAAGAAGATCACTTAGGAGATATGGACTTTAAAGTAGCTGGTACAGAAGATGGTATTACTGGTTTTCAGATGGATATCAAAATTGCTGGTGTTACCACAGAAATTATGACAAAAGCTCTTGCTCAGGCAAAACGTGCTAGACTTCATATTTTGGGGATTATGAATCAGACAATTAGTAAGCCTGCAGAAAAAGTAAGTGAATATGCACCAAAAATTGAAAAAATGAAAATTTCCATTGACAAAATTGGTGCTTTAATCGGTCCTGGAGGAAAAATTGTAAAGGCAATTTCTGCTCAGTTTGGTGTAACAATTAACACTGACGACGATGGAACCGTTACTATTTATGGTAAAAATGCAAAAGCAACTGATGGTGCAAAAGCAACAATCAAAGGCATCGTAGAAGATCCAGAAGTTGGAACCATTTATACTGGTACAGTAAAACGTATTATGGATTTTGGTGCATTCGTGGAGATCCTTCCAGGAAAAGAAGGCTTGTGCCATATTTCTAAATTCTCTCGTTCAAAGATTGCTTCTGTAACTGATGTAGTAAAAGAAGGACAACAAATTCCTGTTAAATTACTTGAAATTGATAAAATGGGTCGTTTAAATCTTTCTTACATTGACGCATTAGAGGCTCAGTCTAAATAATTTAATGCCAATTTTCCAGAACACACTGAAAAATGGTACCGTACTCATAACAGAACCGATTGCAACTGTTAAAACCGTTGCAATCGGTTTTTGGTTTTCTGTTGGTTCTCGTTATGAACACGAAAAACAACGGGGTATCAGTCATTTTGTAGAACACATGGTATTTAAGGGTACTCAAAAAAGAACAGCATTTGACATTGCGGTAAGCTTTGATAGAATAGGTGGATATTTAGAAATCTTATGCGATATGACTGAAAATGCACTATTTCGGCCTGAGGATGTGGAGAAAGAACGAAGTGTAATTGAAAGTGAAATCATTTCTTCTTTAGATGATCCTGAAGAAGCGGCCTTAGATACAGTTATCAGCAAAATATGGCCTCATAATTCAATTTCACAAAGTATTTCAGGTACAGTAGAAGATGTCCATAAAATTACTCGGGATGAATTATATCAATGGTATAAAAATCATATTTCCTCAGGAGAATTAACAGTCTTTCTTGCAGGAAATTTTGATAATACCCAAGTTGAAAATCGATTACAATCCTTATCACCAAGACAGATTCAAACAAAACCTGGTGTTTTTTTAGGTTTAGATACCACTAATATAACTAGTTATTTTTCTTGCCCGGTTTGGCAAAGCGAAATATCCTTTGTCCCAGCCGATTTTCAACAAGAACAATTATTTTACCTTTTTCCATTACCAATCCCCTATACTGAAGATGAATATTATGGGTATGCAATTTTGAATGCTTTGATTGGGGACACAATGAGTTCTCGTCTCTTTCAAGCTCTTCGGGAAAATGGTGGATATTGCTATAATGTATATAGCTTTTTTACTTTTAACAGTGACTGTGGTTATTGGTGTGGATATAGTTCTTCTGCCAAAGAAAATTTATTATCAGTGGCTAAAACGTTACAGGATGAGATTACTCTTTTATTGGAAAAGGGTTTTTCAAAGAATGAAGTAGATGCAGCTAAAGAGCATTTATGTGGAGAAGAAATTATTAATTCAGAAGATATGGAACAACGATTAAAGAGACTTTCTCGAAACTATTATTTTAATTTTCCACAATGCTCAGTAGAAGAAAGTATCGAAAAAATACGTGGAATTTCTGCTGATATGTTAATTACATGTATGAAAAAATTGTTTGACTTTGATCAGCAATCTTTAATAGTATATGGGCCAAAACTATCACGAAAAAATAAAAAACAAATAATCAATAATCAAAAATGCCAAAATTTATTTGGCA
>CALNCH010000295.1 GCA_937875245.1 uncultured Spirochaetaceae bacterium | reverse complement strand
ACCTCATGGAATTGAATTGCTTGAATCATCAGAATATACGGTTAAGGGACGAGAAGGAATATGGCAAGAGTGGTATATGGGATTTTGTTTTTATTTGCAAAAAGATTTTGCAAAAGCAAGCAAGTTTTTAGGAGAAGTTCTACCTAAATTAAAAAAAATGCCCTTATTGCAGGGAATTACTTTATACATCATAGATGGTCAGTTGAAACAAGTAGTACAAGAAGAAGTAGCTCCTTTCCTAAGAGATATTGAAAAGAGCAAAACCTATTTTGTAAGAAAATACAGAAAGTCGGTATGGTTAGAAAAAATACAAAAAGAAGAAAATGAAATACCTGGTATTTTGCTAAAGACCTTTGAAGATGCTGTTTGCCAATATCTATTTAAATAAAAAAAAGCTGAAAAACTCACACACTGTTTTTCAGCTTCAGTATATTGGTGCTACAACGATGACTGGATGTCTTTACTTCACCGTTGTATATTAGCATCCCGTACAATATATGTATCGGTGAGTAAAAAAAAAACTTTACAAGAAAAGTAAGGAAATGTGTGTTTTTATACTGTCCTTAAGATATGCATATATTATTTTGCCTTTATCTAATTCATATTGGCATTTTGTTGAATAAGAAGCGGTTATAGAAGGTTTTGAATATATTTTTGCTGTTTCTTTTTCAATCTCTTCTTCAGAAGGGAACAGTAAATTGCTGATTTCTGCTACCCTCGAATTTTTTATTTCTTTATTTAATTCTTCTAAATCTGATACGGCTTTTGCATACTCTTGTGTTTCAAAATAGGTTTTTAAACAAATTTCTAAGGCAGCTTCTACCGCTTTATCTAGTTTATTAAAATCAGTTTTTAATTCATGTAAGGCTTTTTGTAATAAGGTTTCTCGATTCCTACTCTGATTATTTCTAGGAATAGATAAAAACTCTTTTTTTGCATTATGGGCGTTAGTTGTTGTTTGTAAAAAATTTTCTATAGTAGCAGATTCTATACCAGGGATGGCCCTGCTTTCACTTGTAAGGGAGTATGTGTGAATTTGAGGGTAGGCCGCACAACGACTTTCGAACCACCATCCATATAAACCCATTCTTTTATCACTGAGTAGCATCCTACCCTTATAATCTTTCACTTTTGTAACAGTGGTACTATTTAGAAAACTGGTATTCTGTGTTTCAACTGTATATAAACGATTGGATTGACTATGACATCTTTCTTCAAAAATACTTCCCTTAAAATGAGTTTTTTTCTGAGGAAAACCTAAATCTAATCCAATTACATATATACTTTTACATCCACTAAATCGAGCAAATTCCCAAGCCGTTGTTGCTACAGAACCACCAGGGGATAATTCACCATTCTTTCCGGTATATGTTTCGATATATTTTCCCAAGGCAAACAAAGATGAACATAATATCTTTTCTTTACATTTGAATCTAAAAATAGAAGGATATGCCGCAGATTCGGTAATTAAAATACTAGAAGGTGATGCTAATCCATCTAAATGCCGGGCATTCCAATACTGGGGATCCACTAATACTATAAAATCAGGCTCAACTCCAACAGATAAACATGCTCTAAGGGCAGTTTCAACACAAATTAAAATAGCCCCCTCTTTTAATTGTTTTAAATAAGGTAGCATTGTATCCAAACTAGGGCCGGCTGCCAGTATAAGAGCAGTTACATTTTCTCCCTTATCTTTATATCTACAAATACCATCTAATTTTCCCATCCATTCCAGATTCTTTGACATATTTCGAAGCCAAAGTAATCCAAATGTAGATTGAGTTTTTTTATTGATAGAATATTTTTGTTTATTTCTTTGTATTAATTCAAATAAATTAGCAAACCATTGTCCAGAATGTGCCATATGGGCTGTAATTTTTGTAAAATAACAATCCCGTAAATTCATTCTTTCTAATAAACCGATGATGGTAGGATATGGAGTCTCAATAAAAAAAACACAATAGGGATGTTGCAAAACCGGTTCCCAATCTAATATTGAAAAAGCAAACAAAACCCAGAGAGGATTATTTTCAATTAGAACAATTTTTTTTTCTGGATATTTTTTTGCTAATGCGATAGGGCCATACCCTAAGCCAAACCCCATAAAGACAATATTTTTTGATTCAAGTATCTGGGGAATATCCATTTGTTTTTCACTTTCTTTTTC
>CALNCH010000294.1 GCA_937875245.1 uncultured Spirochaetaceae bacterium | reverse complement strand
AACACACTAGCATTCCTTTTGGTACTAAAATATTGATTTCTTTACCAAATAAAGATGAGCCAGTTTTAATAGGTACAGAAATTTGTGAAGATTTATGGGTTCCCTGCCCTCCTTCTGTTTCTCAAGCCCTTTGTGGCGCCCAAGTTATCATAAATTTATCTGCTAGCAATGAAGTTGTAGGAAAAGCAGAATACCGAAAAATGTTGGTACAAGCTCAGAGTGGTCGATTAGCTTGTGCTTACTTGTATGCTAATGCTGGAAAAGATGAATCTACCACTGATTTAATTTTTTCAGGCCACAATATAATTGCAGAAAATGGTAGCCTTTTAGCAGAAAGCACCTTGTATTCAGAGGGGTTACTTATAGCAGATATTGATATAGAAAAACTGAATCAACAACGTCGTAGAGAAAACACCTTTACCTCTGAAGATATGAGTTTTTTGGTAATTTCACCCGAAAACGTAAAAAACAGTGAAAAGAAAGAAAAAAATATTTCTGAATCGTTGTATCGATTTATTGATAGTCATCCTTTTGTGCCTTCCGATGAAACACAGAGAGCAAATCGTTGCAGTGAAATAATTGCTATGCAAGCTCAAGGTTTAGCAAAACGGTTACTCCATACTCATTGTAAAAGTGCGGTTATAGGCTTGTCAGGGGGCTTAGATTCAACCCTTGCACTATTAGTAACATACGAAGCATTCAAACGTTGTTCTTTAGATGTTAGCTTGATTACAGCGGTTACCATGCCCTGCTTTGGTACCACAGACAGAACATATCAAAATGCTTGTGATATGGCGAATGCGATGGGAGTAACTTTACGAGAAATTAATATTGAAAAAGCGGTAAGACAACACTTTGCCGATATTGGTCATGATGAAAAACTCCTTACTGTTACCTACGAAAATGCCCAAGCCCGGGAAAGAACTCAAGTTCTTATGGACATTGCAAACCAAACCAATGGATTAGTAATTGGAACGGGAGATTTATCTGAATTAGCATTAGGTTGGGCAACCTATAACGGAGACCACATGTCTATGTATGGAGTAAATGCTTCTATTCCTAAAACATTAGTACGCTATTTAGTTGCTTGGTTTGCCCAGGATGCAGCACAAAAAAACAAGGCTACATTATGTGCAGTATTAAAAGATATTTTGGATACTCCCGTAAGTCCAGAATTATTACCTCCGAGTCAAGGAAATATTTCTCAAAAAACAGAAGAATTGGTAGGTCCTTATGAACTTCACGATTTCTTTTTGTACTACCTGTTGCGTTGGGGATACAGCCCAAAAAAGATTTATTTCCTTGCGCAAAAAGCCTTTCATACATACACCCCAGACATTATCTTAAAATGGCTGAAAATCTTTTATACACGCTTTTTTGCCCAACAATTTAAACGTTCTTGCTTACCAGACGGAGCAAAAGTTGGTACCGTTTCAGTTTCTCCACGAGGAGACTGGCGAATGCCTAGTGATGCTTCTTCTGCAATCTGGCTATCTGAATTGGAAACACTATGAAAAAAATGAACAAATTAATCTTGGCTACTTTACTTTGCTTAATAGTAAGCTTATCAGTGTATGCAGAAAAAGAAATTACCATTCTTTTTACTCATGATATTCACTCTTTTATTGAACCTCTAAGAGAAGAAAATGGCTCTCTTGTTGGTGGTTTTGCTAGGCTCAGCTCTGCTATAGAAGAAATTAAACACAATACTGAAGGTCCCCTTTTACAAGTTGATGGAGGGGATTTTTCCATGGGCACTATGTATCAGTCTATGTATACAAAAGCTGCTATAGAACTCAGACTATTAGGCTCCCTTGGAGTTGAGTTTACTACCTTTGGAAACCATGAATTCGATTTTAGAGATGATGGTTTATTTAAAATGCTTAATGCTGCAAAAACCTCTCAAGACAGACTACCACAAATTTTATCAAGTAATTTGGATTTTAGCCAATATAACCAAGGCGAAAATGCAGAAGGCCTTTCTTTAGTAACAGAATATGTCATTATTGAAAAAGAGGGCATTAGAATAGGATTATTTGGGCTTATGGGTAAAGATTCTTTGGCTTGTTCCCCACTTACAAAAATACCTTTTGCAGATCCCATAGAAACAGCAAAAAAAGTAGTAACCCAACTAAAAAAAGAGGACGTTGACTTAATAATTTGCCTTTCTCATAGTGGAACTTGGTTAGATAATCCTAAAATATCGGAAGATGAATTATTAGCAAAAAAAGTTCCAGAAATAGATTTAATTATTAGGACATACTCATTCTTTTTTTAAGGAACCTTTGGTTTATGGAAATACTTTTATAGTTTCCAATGGTGAATACACAAAATATTTGGGAAAAATGCGTTTAGTACAAACAGAAAATAAACGTTGGAAAAACCAAGAATACAAGTTAATTCCCATGGATGATAGTATAAAAGCTGATCCTAAAATGGAAAAAACCATTGAAAGATATGCCAGTTTGATAAATGAATATACCCAAATGTTTGGTTTCAAAAGTAGAGATGAGATTCTTACATATAATCCCTATGTTTGGCCGTCTCAAAAACACATGGAAAACCATTATGAAGACCATCCCTTTGCCCAATTAATTACCGATTCTTATCGCTATGCAGTGAATGAAGCCTTAGGTTTTACACCAGACATAGGCGTTGAGGCCATAGGCGTTATTCGCTCTGTTTTACCACCAGGAGAGGTTTCTGTATCGGATGTATATCAGTGCTTATCTTTAGGAGTTGGGGAAGATGGAATTTCTGGGTATCCCTTAGGAATTGCATATTTAACAGGGAAAGAATTGCAGAACTTAGCGGAAGTTGATGCCTCAGTTTCAAAAATAATGATGGGAGCTCAGTTGTATACCAGTGGGTTGGAATACACAATAAATCCCAGTCGATTAATTTTGAACCGGGTAACCAATGTACAAATTATTAAACCAGATGGAACAAAAGAGAAGGTAGAAAAAGATAAATTATACAGTGTGGTATCAGGTCTTTACGATTTACAAATGTTGGGTGCAGTAAAAGAACAATCTTTCGGGCTATTGAGTATTGTACCAAAAGATAAAAATGGAAATCCTATAGAAGAGGATAAAGATATCATCATTCATACCTCTGAGGGAAAGGAAATTAAACAGTGGTATGCCTTAGCTGACTTTCTCCAAAGATTTGAAAGTGTTCCTGCAACATATGAGAAAGCTCCAGTACACAAAATCATCCTTGATTCTAAAAATATTATTGAATTAGTAAAAGAACCAAACAAGATTGGGTACATAGTAGACAGCATTGTGGTAGTGATTTTTGTTTTGCTAATTGGAACGGGGGTACTCATTGTTAGTAGGATAAAAAAAAGGAAAGGAAAATGAAAGTATTAGTAGTATATGCACATCCTAGTGAAGATAGTTTTACCTCTAGGGTTCGAGATACCGTAATTGAAAGTCTTGAAAAAAATGGTCATGAATGGATATTGTCAGATTTGTATAAAATGGGTTTTAAAACAGATATGAGTGAAGAAGAATATCTGAGAGAAGCTTATTACAAGAAAGATTTACCCTTAGCTGAAGACGTAGTACAAGAGCAAGAAAAAATAAAACAATGCCAGGGAATAATTTTTGTGTACCCTGTTTTTTGGACAGAAGCTCCTGCAAAATTAGTGGGCTGGTTTGATAGAGTGTGGACTTGTGGTTTTGCCTATGAACCTTGTACCATGACTCAATTAGAGATTGTATTGTTTTTTACTATTGCAGGAAACACCTTAGAACGTTTAGAAAGCCATGGGTTTGCTCAAGCTATGGAAAAAGTAATGTGTAAAGATAGAATTAGTACTCGCTCAAAAAAATGTGAATTCCATTTACTTACAGAAACATCTCGGGGTATGGAAAGTAGAGAAAGACTT
>CALNCH010000293.1 GCA_937875245.1 uncultured Spirochaetaceae bacterium | reverse complement strand
CTAAAACCCTTGGTAGTTATTTTTACTTTCATTTCACGTTTATTAGCAAGAATGTTTGGTATCCGTTTTAACGAAACAAAAGTTTCATTTACAGAAGACGAAATCAAGACCCTTATTGAAGTTGGTGAAGAAGAAGGCATTTTAGAATCTGGGGAAAAACGAATGATGCATCGAGTATTCAAATTTACGGATCTCGCTGCAAAAGATATTATGGTGCCCCGTACAGAAATGATTTTTGTGCCCTTAACGGCAACCTATTCCGATATCATTGAATTGTCCCAAAAATCCCATAAGTCACGCTTTCCTGTCAAAGGAAAAGATATTGATGATATTAAAGGCATTTTATACGTAAAAGATGTATTACTGTACATGGAAGAAAATCATCAATTTTCTGTAAAAAAAGTAATGCGTCCGCCACTATATATTTTGGAAACAAAGAAAATGTCTTCTGTCCAACAACTTTTAAGAGAAAAAAATCAAACTATAGCCATTGTTTTAGACGAATATTCTGGAACTTCTGGCTTATTAACTATAGAAGACATTAGCCAAGAAATTTTTGGAACTATGAGCGATGAGTATGACGGACCTTCTGTTCCCCACTCTATAAAAATAACGGATACGGAATCTATTATTAATGGTGATGTTCGTTTGTTAGATTTATCAGAATCCTTAGGAATTAAATTGGAATCTCAATTTTACGAAACAATTGGTGGATTAATAATGGAAAAACTTGACTCAATTCCTGCTACAGGAGACAGCATCACTATTCAAGGTTGGACTTTTACCGTAAACCTTACTTCTCGTCGTCGTATTCGACAGGTTCACATTAAACCAATGCACTCAGAAGGGGTTGCTGAATGAGTATCATTTTTTTACCCATTGTTTTAGTACTCCTTATTTGCTTATCTGCCTTTTTTTCTTCTTCAGAAACTGCTTTTTTATCAATTACACGGCTACGATTAAGACAAATGCAAAAAGAAAATCCCCAAAGAACCAAAAAAGTAGCTCTGTTAAAATCTAACATGGATAACTTGTTAACTACTATCTTAATCGGAAATAATTTTGTTAACAATTTAGCTTCATCTCTAGCTACGGCTTTAGCTATTTCCTTAGTTGGACAAAACGGGACTGGGATTGCCACCCTTGTAATGACAATTCTTATCCTAATTTTTGGGGAAATACTTCCAAAAACAATTGCATCCTATAAACCTGAGAAAATAGCGATAAAAGTTGCTTCCTGTTTGTTGTTTTTACAAAAAATACTTCACCCCTTAGTCTGGTTATTTTCAAAAATTACTAAAAGTATAAACAAAGCTATAAACATGATTTGGAAATCTAATGATAGCATAATAACAGAAGAAGAATTAAAAACTCTTATTGACGTGGGAGATAAAGAAGGTACCCTTGAAAAGGGTGAAAAAGAGATGTTGTACAAAATATTTGAATTCTCTGATTTGAGAGTTCGAGATATTCAACGGCATCGATCCCACGTTATGGCAGTATCAGAAAATGCTACCTATAAAGAAACATTACAAATGATTTCTGATTCAGGTTATTCTCGCTTACCGGTTTTTAAAGATGACATCGATTCTGTTGTTGGACTTATACACTACAAAGATGTACTTTTTTATACGGGATTAGAAAAAGACTTTTCTATTACAGACATTCTTCGACCAGTTTTATTCGTTCCAGAAACCTTGTCTGCCTTAGATTTACTCTATCAATTTAAAGCAGAAAAAAGAAATCTGGCTATTGTAGTAAATGAGCATGGAAGTCACAGCGGAATGGTTACTATGGACGATATTTTAAGAGCAGTATTTGGCCGTATTACCGATGAATACAATACAAAAACCCTTCCTGCAGAAGAGCGAATAAAGGCAATATCTCCAACAGAATTCATATTTCCTGGAGACTTACTTCTCTCTGATATCAATGCTATTTTTCATTTACAACTACAATCTGAAGAGTTTGATACCATAGGTGGTTGGCTTTTAGAACAATTTGGCTATTTGCCTGCAACCACGGAAATGCTAAAAAAAGGAACCTTACTTTTTACTATTGAAGAACAGGTGAATCGAAGAATACAAAGCATTCGTTTGCAGTTTACAAAACAACCTTAAAGTTTTTGGGTAAGTGAAAAAATAACAGAAAATCTGTCCTGAGAAAAACCACCCAATGCGTTTGAAATTTGATATGTCGTTAAACCTTTTTTTTGATAACTACTCCCTTTTGAGTTAATCGTTTTTAAGTGTTGAAGGGTAATACCTATTTCAGTGTTAGGGGTTATGATAAAGCCGCCATATATCTTGTTTTCATAGGTACTAAAAATACTTGAAACCGAATCAATATATACTACTGATGTTAATATATGATTGTCTACGCATAGAAAATATGAATAAGGGGATATTAGACTCTGGGCTGAAATAGAAACTCTATTCCCTACTAAAAAATGGAGATTAATCCCTAGATAAAAATTAAAACTAGTAATTTGATACGTTATTACCTTTCCGGAAAAAAAATAAGGCGTGATATTGTCATGCCAAGGGGTATAGGGGGCCGAGGATTCAGAAGGATATTGGCTATAACCATTGCTCCCAATAAAAGAAAGAATACCTGTTTTTACGCCAAAGGATAAGCCTAACCAATCTAAAGCTCGGTAAATACTCATACAAGAAATACTTACCCCATCAATTTGGTTTTTATGCTTTGAATAATGGGTTAAAATGCCATCCCCATTCAAAAAGTCATAATCTTGCAAAAATCCTGACTTCTGTGGGAAAAAAACTTGTAATTCGGCATCAAATTGAAATAAACCCCAACCTTTTTTTGGGGTTTGAAAACCAACAGAGGCTCCCATGGTATACACAGAATCGATATCCCAGGTTAATCTACTTAACTCATATAGAGAGTTATCTCCTTGTATTGCAAAGACATACTCCCCTATATAACCATTTTCAAATCCCCCAAAATTAGAAAGAGATAAGCTCCAAACATGGGAAAAAATTAGGCTGCACAATAATAAGGTTATAGTTTTTTTATTCATTTTCTAGTAGGAGAAAATCTGGAACCTTAAACAGTTTGCATAATTGTTTTCGAACAGAATCCATGTCCTTATAATAAGGAGCGGTAAATTCCATCTGTTCTCCTGTTATGGGATGAGCCAAACTCAACTTATAGGCATGTAATCCCAGTCGGTCAAGCAAGGGTCTTTCTTCGAAAACATCACCTCGCCAAGAACGCTTAATATCGGACAACTTAATGGCTTTTTGGTTTCCACTATACAAGGGATCACAGACAATGTTTAAACCGTTGGCAGCCAAGTGAACTCGAATTTGATGGGTTCTACCTGTAATAGGTTTTGCTTCAATCCAAGAAAAAGAACCGGTAGTAGCAAGGACTTTAAAATGTGTAACCGCAGTTTTTCCAAATCGTTTATTTACCACTGTCCTATGACGTGCATCACCGTCGGCTTGCAAAGGCAAGTCAACTTGCAACTCGTCCCAACTTGGGCGGCCATGAACTAAAGTATGATACACTTTATGCACCTCTCGATTTTCAAAAGCCATGGAAAGAACTCTGTGGGCTTCTGGAGTTCTACCGTAAATAACTAATCCTGATGTATCTTTATCAATTCTATGAACTGCATATAACTTTCCAAACTCTTTTGATGCCAAATCATCAAGTCGGGGAGCGTCTAGATCGTACCTGTCTGACGCAACTAATAAACCGGAACGCTTGCTTAAAACCACAATATGGTCATCTGAGTAAATAGTATTGTAATCTGATTGAATTTTCATGTGGTGAGTATATCATAAAGTCGGAATATGACAAACCAGTATCGTTTATAGAACTTGCACATTTTTCATATAAGTAATACCATTACTAGAACTTGTTTCCAATACTGCTATACAAGGAGTTTCTTTATGAAAGGCCGATTTGATTTTTCCATTGAAGAACTAGGTCCATGCAAGGTTGAGTCTCCCATTCAACTTTCAAAAGTACATGGGGATTTTATTGCAAATTATGTACGAGACGATGAATACGTTCGTTACAATGTAGATGTTTATGCTGATGTCCTTGAAAAAGAAGCAGAAGCCTATAATAACAACCTGATTCAAAAAGCAGGTCCTAGAGAATATATTTATTTTAATCCGAAACATGTTAATGCAGGTATTTGTACTTGTGGTGGATTGTGCCCAGGCATAAACGATGTTATACGAGCCATTGTCCGTTGTTTATGGAATCGTTATGGCGTTCGCCGTATTCGTGGTATTCGTTTTGGTTTTAAAGGCTTATTTCCAGAACAAGGTTTTGACACCTTGGATCTTACCCCAGATTTAGTTGATGATATTCATAAAACAGGTGGTTCTTTCCTTGGTACCAGCCGAGGAGGCGGAGACCGAGTAATGGAAATAGTTGATGCTATTGAAGCATTAAACATGAATATGGTTTTTATTATTGGTGGAGACGGAACACAGCGAGGAGCTTTAGAAGTCGCAGAAGAAATTGAAAAACGGGGTTTGAAGATTTCTATTGTTGGAGTTCCTAAAACTGTTGATAACGACTTAATTTTTATCCAAAAATCATTTGGGTTTGACACCGCTGTAGAACAAGCAACACAAGCCGTTGGTGCCGCTCATATGGAAGCTCATTCACATATCAACGGTATTGGTCTTATTAAACTAATGGGACGTGAATCAGGCTTTATCGCCACTGCTACTGCTCTTGCATCTCATGAGGCTAATTTCTGCCTTATACCAGAAGTTCCCTTTGATCTCGATGGTGCAGATGGTTTCTTAGCAGAACTTGAAAAAAGAATTAGTAACAGACACCATGCCGTTG
>CALNCH010000292.1 GCA_937875245.1 uncultured Spirochaetaceae bacterium | reverse complement strand
AAAATTTTATCACCAGGTCGTAAATGTTCTGGTGAATAAGTCCACCCATCAACCATTACTCTACTTCTCTGTCTAATATCAGAATAAGAACGAGCTACTACTGCGGCAAATAATACAGGTCTACTATCTTTTCTTGCTAATTTAAAATATTCACTTAATATGTTGGCAACATAAGCACCACCACGTAGGGACACATAAATAACATCAGGAATAAATCCATCTTGATAAATTCGATGTGCCATTTTTAATGAATTATTGCGAACTACGTCATAAGGGATAAAGTCTTTCACGTGTTTCTCCTAGTAATTATTCCTGTTAAGCCCATATTGTAGCTTATTACGACACAGTTTACAAGAGATTTCCAATTCTAAAAAAAATTTGACAATTGTTAAAGATAGGTGATAGTATTACTATCATACAAAGAGAGGTACTATCAACATGTTAACAAATATATTCCAGAATCCTATCTCAAAAAAAATAATCAAAAAAGCAATAAAACAACAAAAAAAGTATATAGCTCAATTTGGTGATGATAAAAATACTACCTATCATTTAGGTTTAGTTGACAATCCAGTTGTTACACCTACTTTGGGAATTAAAATTCTCACTTCTGCACAAGTTCCACTAGCCCCCTTACCCGAAAAAAGTGTGATTATTGGAAACATCCGAATGGGCTTTGGACACTACCGCATATCTATGGCTATGGCTTCTGCGGCACAAAGTATGGGATACACTCCTATTTGGTTGGATCTTAATTCTTTTCCTTCTACTACCGGCACAAAAATTATCAGCCATCTTAATGACTTATACTCTTTAGGCTCTCGTTTATCTCAAAAATTTTCTCTTTTTAATACGTTATATTGGGAACCCTTAAATAAAGAAGGGTTTAGAAAACTTTCTTATAATGCAGGAGATCAAATTGTTGCAGAACTTATGACCCCTATATTGTCAGAAATTAATAAAAATACGCCCTATATTGCAACTCACGCGTGGCCTTCACAAGCAGCAATTCATGGTGGATTTACTAAAGTAGTAAATGCAATTCCTGATAATTGGCCTATGGCTTTACACCTATCAGAAGGTGCCCTTCATAGCGTACAAACACCTTCCTCCTATTTTGGATATAAGAACTTAGTTGGAATGGATGGTGAAAAGATTTTACATCCCATGGGAGAAAAAGACATTATATATTCTGGACATTACATTGACCATGAAATAGTAGATAACATTGAAGAAGACTGCAAAAAAAGGATTAACCGAATTACTTCAAAACAACCTCTGAGATTTTTATTCACCGTAGGGGGTGCTGGTGCACAAGGAGCATATTTTATACAAATGATAAAGTCCCTTCTTCCTTATGTACAAAAAAAACAATTATGCCTCTATATTAATTTTGGAGATCATAAAAATGTATTAGATGCATTATGTAAAGAGCTTCCTCAAATAAATAATGACGGAAAAAAACACTACAATAATTGGACTAATACCCAAGATTTTTGCCAAAAAGCAATACAAGGTGATGATAACGAATCAGGCAGTGGTATTCACTTGTTTTATCATGAGGATATTTTTGCTGCTGTATATTCTACAAATCTTCTCATGAGAGCCTCTGATGTCTTGATTACAAAACCAAGTGAATTGGCTTTTTATCCAATTCCAAAACTCCATATTAAACGTGTTGGAGGTCATGAAATGTGGGGAGCGGTCCATTCTGCAGAAATTGGAGACGGAACTCCAGAGTGTTCTGAAGTTGAAAGAGCTATTTTTACAGCTACACAGATGATAGAACATCCTTTTTTGATACAAGACATGTGTAAACATATATTAGAAAATAAAGAAAAGCATATATACGATGGTGCATATGTAGCAGTAAAAGCTGCAATTGAAGGATAAAAAGAAGTATACCAAAATGACAGCCAGTGATAAACGAAAAGCAGAACAACAAGAAAATCGCCAAAAAAGAGAGAATGCAATCTTAGATTGTGCATATCAACTTTTCTCTTCACAGGGAATAGAAAATACTCCCATTACCGATATAGCCCAAAAGGCAGAAATTGGCGTTGCCTCCCTCTATCGATATTTTGAAACCAAAGAAGAAATAGCGGTCCGTTGTGGTGTTATCGCATGGGAAAAACAAAAAAATTTATTTATTAATCGTTTTAAAGGAGATGTATACAATAGTAAAACTGGATTAGCACAAATTGAAATTTTACTAAACCTTTTTATTGATTTGTATAGGACTCAAAAGCAATTCTTTGTGTATATCTATGAATTTGACTTATACGCTCGGCGGAAAAACCTTACTCCCAAACGATTACAAGCCTATGAAAGGGCTATTACAAATATACAATCTGTTGCGATAGCGGCAATTCAAAAAGCTTATATAGACAAATCTATTTCAGAAACACTTATTAATACTATGACTGAAGAAGAATTGTATATCAGTATTACACAACCACTTTTTTGTTTAGTACAAAAGCTTTCTATTTCTAATACTTTTTTAGAAATGGATTCTCACACACCAGGAGAAAAAGAATTGGAATTTTTTATATCACTGCTTAGAAAAGCACTTAGATAGAAAAAACAAAGGGGAAACTATGAAATCATTATCAAAACCGAAGATGTGGGCATTCGCCGTTGGACAATTTGGCTGGGCATTACTGTCTGGACTAATTAGTAGCTGGCTGGTGTATTTTTATCAGCCTGACGAAATAGCACGAGAAGCGGGTCACATACCACTTATCCCACAAGGCCGGGTTATTTTTGGTGCTTTTACCATTTTAGGTTTAATTGCGGCCAGCGGTCGAATCTTTGATGCCATAACCGATCCAATACTGGCATCTTTATCTGATAAATGTAAATCACCCAATGGACGTCGTATACCATTTTTAAAATGGTCTGCAATACCCTTTGCTATCGTTACCGTGTTAGTTTTTTGTGCCCCAGGGCCAGAAACCAGTTGGTTTAATGCTATCTGGCTTTTTATTTTTGTTGCATTGTATTACTTACTCATTACTGCATATTGTACCCCCTACACTGCCCTTTTCGGAGAATTGGGAAACACCCCAGAAGAACGAATGAATATTTCTACTGCAATTTCTTTAACCTTTATAGTAGGAACTGCAGTAGCTTACGTTGCACCAACTGTATGGGGAATATTTGAACCTTCTATAGGCCGTATACCAGCAATGCGAGTTTCATTTGGAATATTAGCAACAATTGCTTGTATTTGTTTGTTTTTTCCAGTTTTTTTTATTAAAGAAAAAGACTATGTAAACTCAAAACCCTCTGAAATCAGCGCTCTTGAATCATTAAAAACAACTTTCAAAAACAAAAACTTTAGAATATTTGTTTCTTCTGATATTTTTTATTGGATTGCACTAACCATGTTTCAAACAGGATTACCCTTTTTTATTACCGCATTGTTAAAATTACCAGAAAGCCTGTTTATGCCCAT
>CALNCH010000291.1 GCA_937875245.1 uncultured Spirochaetaceae bacterium | reverse complement strand
TAACAGGGCACATGACCATTCCCGAAACTTTTGTGAAAACAATGCAACGTAATGGCTTTATCAGAGATGGTTCAGTTTTTTTTGCTGACTTATGTCTGGGAATGCAGTAAACAAAATGGTGACACACAAAAAGGTAGAGGAGAAAAAAAAATGGCTGACGAACAAGATATTGAAGCCTTGCTGTTGGATGCTGTGGAAAAAGTTCGAACCGAAGCAGATCCAGTTGAATTAAATGAATTGAAAAAGTTATTTAAAAAGTATGTGCCTTTCACATTACGAGGTTATGTAACTGCTTATTTACTTAAAGTTTTATTAGATGGTAACAGAGGCGGAAGAAGTAGATTTCAAAGAAAAACGAGAAAAGAGGGTTCTGGAAGACCAGAACGAAAGGAGAGAACAGAACGAAATGAGAGAGCACCACGCTCCGATCGTACTGTTGATTCCACTCCATCTCCCCGAGTAACTATTGATCCTTCTTTAGCAGATAATATTTTTATTAACGTAGGTAGAAACAGAGGTGTTTATCCAAGAGATTTAGTGTCTTTACTTTGCCAGGCCGCAGAGGTAGAACGAGAAAGAATTGGTGATATTCGTGTTTTAGATAACTACTCTTTTGTTCAAATATATTCTGAGGATGCAGAAAAAATTATTGATTCTTTAAATGGTAAAGAATATCGTAATAGAAGATTAGTAGTAAACTATTCACGAAAAAAAGATGATTCTGATGTTAGTGAATCTGACCAGGTATCAGAAGATGTTGAACTAGAATCTGAAAATGAGGAATTATGATTCATTGTTTGCAGACCGGTCTGTTAGGTGTTAATACTTATTTTGTTCCTACACATCCCGATTCTGCAGACGTGTTTATCGTGGATCCTGGAGGGGAACCTGATAAAATCGCTCAATTTTTGTCCGATCATCAGTTATCCCCCCATGCAATTGTTTTGACCCATGGTCATTTTGACCATTTAGGTGCAGTTCCTTTCTTGTTTCAAAATTATCCCTCTTTAGAAATTTGTATAAATCCCCATGATTCCATGTATTTAGGTGCTTGTGGATGGGCTTTACATGAACAAGATTTTGCAGCTATAAATTTAGCTTATTTAGTAATGGAAGTTCGGTCTCAAGGCTTGGTTTTGCCTACTGTTACAAATGAATTGCATCATAATCAGTCTTTAAGTTTTGCTTCTGATTGGAGGGTTTTTCACACTCCAGGACACAGTCCTGGCTCAATTTGTTTGTATAATAAATCTGAATCAGTGTTGTTTTCCGGTGATACCTTGTTCGCAGGCTCTTATGGTCGTACCGATTTACGTGGTGGAAGTTTTCCTAAAATTCAAGAAAGTTTATTTTTTTTGTTAGGATTACCACCCGAGACAACTGTGTATCCCGGGCATGGTGGCAAAACTACTATCGGGTTTGAGCGAGAGCTTCTGAGATACTGAAAGCATGGTCCCCAATTTTTTCAATGTGGCGTACCAAATCAATATACAGTAGCTCTGTTCTAACATCTGCACCTTCTTCCAATCGCTTTCTTGCAACTTTCTTTAAGTTCTTTCTAAATTCATCAATTTCTTCTTCGATAACACTTGCTTCTTTCAATTGTTCTTTAGAAAGAGGTTTGTTGATATTAGTTTTAATAAAGTTTAAAAAGCTATGTACTAAATCTATATAAGGTTGGAGACGTTCCAAATCTTTTGCTTTAAACTCCATGTTTTTATCGATACTTCGTTTAAGTAATAACGCTAGACTGAAACAGTCGTCTGTCATGCTTTCAATATCATCAACAATACGAAGCATTGAAGAAATATTGTTACGCTGTTTTTCTGTTACTGGCAAATGGGAGCACTTTACTAAGTAATTTGAAATTTGTTCTTGCATCTGGTCAGCGTAATCTTCTTCTTTTGCCAGTTTATCTGCATATTCAACTATAAAGTTTTCTGTACGGTCTGAAAAACCCTTTCTAATCTCTTCAAACATGTTAATTGCCATGTTGGCCATATCTTCGATTTCTTTTTCTGCTTGAATGATATATGACTCTGGGTTGTCTTTTACCCCAACAGAAATAAAATCAAGTTTATATACGTCAAGAGTTTCATCTGCTTTTGGTGTAATGATTTTTTCTGTTAGTGCTGCAATTTGATTGACAAAAGGCAAGAATAATATGGTGTTTACTATATTAAAAATAGTATGAAGCATTGCAATGTGGATAGTGATAGATTCCATTACAGTACCAGGCACTATCCAATCTACTAATGTTAATAAAGGATTTAAGAAAATAACAGCTAATATGGTTCCTGTCACATTAAACAAAACGTGAACTAAGGCTGCTCGGCGAGCATTAACTTTAGTTCCCAATGCTGCAATTATGGCATCGATTGTGGAACCGATGTTGCTTCCTAAAACCATAGAGGCTGCAAATTCCCAAGGGGGCAAACGATTAAAACTCCTTGCTACAATAATAGCAGTTGAAGCACTGGATGAGTGAAGTAAAACGGTAATAAGCATACCGGCTACTACACCGATAATAACGCTTAAAAAACCTTTACCTGTAAAAGCAGTTAAAAAGGAAATATTATTTGCGTCCAATGTAGGAATAGTACTTGATAAAAGGTCTAATCCTAAAAATAAAAGACCGAAGCCCATTAATGCTTCACCAATATTTTCTTTTCTTATTTTCTTGAAAAAGGTAAAAAGAAATCCAATACCAAAGATAGGAATTGCAATTGCAGAAATGTTAAACTTAAACCCAAATATTGCAACAATCCAAGCAGTGATTGTAGTACCAATATTTGCTCCAAAGATGACACCTACAGACTGGGTAAGTGTTAAAAGGCCTGCGTTTACAAAGGATACTACCATTACAGTAGTTGCGCCAGATGATTGGATAATCATGGTGATAAACAATCCTGTTAATACTGCAAAAAAACGATTGCTTGTCATTAATCCAAGAATTCTGTGCAAACTTTTTCCTGCACTTTTCTGGATTCCATCACTCATAAGTTTCATACCATGAAGTAAGAAACCTAAACTTCCAATTAATTGAAAAATTATACTGATTATATTCACCTGAGAACAATAACAAAACTTATGATACTTATCAAGTCTTTTCAATGTATAGAAATTTGTATATTATTATAGTATGAATATTACAAAAATAGAAAGAACTGTTCTCTTATTGTTAGTTATAATACTGAGTGTAATAGTAATAGGCTGTTCTAAAAAACAAGTAAACAGAGAAACTAGTATAGAAGAAAATATAATTGTAGAAGATATTTTTGTGGGACCCAAATGGGAACCTGTAGAAAAATGTATTGCTGTTTTATTTGGATATGGGTTTGAAGATGAAGAGGTTTTAAAACCATTACTGGATAAAATTGAAGAAGAATATGGGTTAGTTGATGAACAAGGTTTGGTGTATCCTTTGTTTTATCCTGAGGATTTTACTGTAAGTGGATATATTCGTACTTCTAAACTTCCTGACTTACTAGCGTTACATGATGTTTCAGGTTTGATTTGTTTAGGATCTCCTGAGAAAATGCATTATGCATTAGCCCAACTCCAAGATACACAATTTTCAGGCCCGATTTTATCATTATTTTCTCAAGATGATATATTAGGTACTGAATCTGGATCTGATTTTGTGTTAGATTATAAGAATGATGTTTCTACAACAGAAGATGTAATGACGGTGGCTGAAGAAACTCATTTTGTGTCTGCCACTGATGTTAGTACGGTTTTAATTCCTTTATTGTCAGCTGTACAAAACTGGGATACTTTGCCAGAAAAGGATAGTCTTACTTTTGTTGATTATGTAACCCCTATCTTGGAAGAAAGTACTGGTGGAAAATTGCAGCTGTATAGGGATCCTGAAACTGGTTTAAAAGCAGAAAATCATTTTATCTTTGAGAGATAAGAGGGCAATATTTGTATAAAAGTACTTAATTTTGCGCATTAGTGTGCCTCTGTTAAGTCATGTTTTTATATAGGAGTTTAAAATGAATGGGCTGATTCAGCTTGAATCAACGATAATTGGAACAGAAGAAGCAGTTGCAGAATTAGGACAAAAGCAATCTGCTCGTCTTTTAGTAATTTCTGATACTCATGGAGAATATGAATTACTAAAACATATTGTCATTGAATTTGGTGCTGATGTTGATGCTTTTATTTTTTGTGGTGATGGCTTTTGTGATGTAGCAGCCCTTATTGAAGAAGCATGGACAAATCCCGATTTACGAGAAGTTATTCCTCCGGTGATAATTAGTGCCAGAGGTAATGGTGATGGCGAAAAGTATTCTGTTAAAGTACCTGCAGAAGAGCTTGAAGAAAAATATCGGCATAACGATTATAGAACTGTATCTCGGCAATTATGTACTGTAGCTGGAAGAAATTTGTTGGTAGTTCATGGACATCGTCACGGTGTTGATTTTGGAACAGAAACACTGGCTTCTTCTGCATATACCTTAGATGCGGATATGGTTTTATTTGGTCATACCCACCGCTCTTTTTGGGAAGAGTCTGAAGGTACGTTGATTTTGAACCCAGGAAGTGTTTCTCGCCCTCGAGGTGGAATGCCTCCCACATTTGCACTTCTTTCTTTTCCAGGTGAAATAGAGCGTTATAGGGTAGAGTATTTTAAAATAGAAGAGGGAATTTTTAGTGGAATTTCTTTTTCTCCCTTAAGTTTACCTGCAAACTAGGTTGCACTGTTGTATCATTTTTTGCTATAATTCCACAATTTGAGCAAAAAAAAGCTCTAAAAAGTAGAGGAGAAAAAATGAGTAAGCAACAGATTCTTGGTCCATCAGACAGGCCTAAGCTTTCTCGATGGATTCCATTGAGTTTTCAGCACGTGTTCGCCATGTTTGGCGCAACTGTTTTAGTTCCATTGTTGACGGGGTTAAGTCCTTCAACTGCATTATTTTCAGCTGGAACTGGAACATTAATTTACATTATATTGACTGGTGCAAAAGTTCCAGCCTTTTTAGGTTCATCTTTTGCTTTTATACCGGCTTTGCAATCTATTACTGCTGCATATGGTATTGAATATGCACTTGGTGGAGGGTTTGCAGCCGGTATTTTTTATGCCATAATCGCCGGAATAATACGTCTTGCCGGCACAAAATGGTTAGACAAAGCTTTACCACCAGTAGTCATTGGTTCTGTAATTGTTGTTATCGGACTTAATCTTGCACCTACTGCAATGAATTCTGCTATGTATGATGCTGATGGATATTCCTTGGTATATTTTTCAATTGCCTTAGTTACTTTGGGTATTTCTATTGTAGCAAATATTTTCTTAAAAGGGTTTTTTAACACTATTTCAATTTTAATTGGTTTAGTTGGTGGGTATATTTTTACTTTAATTATGGGTATGTTTTTTCCCGCTTATCATATTATCAATTTTGATGTGGTAAATGAAGCAAAATGGTTTGCCTTACCTATGTTTCAAAGAGACGCAACTGGTGCTATTTTATTTCCTAAGTTTAATTTTGTAGCAATTTTAACTTTCGTAATTGTATCTTTAGCAACTATTTGTGAGCATTTAGGTGATACTATGGTAACTTCAATGGCTGCAGGAAAAGATTTTTACAAAGATCCAGGATTACACCGAACCTTATTAGGGGACGGTATTGCAACTGCTTGGGCAGCCTTCTTTGGAGGACCTCCAAACACTACTTACGGCGAAAACATCGGTGTTATGGCTATTACAAAGGTATATAGCGTTTGGGTAATTGGTGGAGCGGCGGTAATTGCAGTAGTTTTATCTTTTTTCCAAAAATTTGGTGCTCTTATTCAAACAATTCCAGGACCTGTAATGGGTGGTATTTCAATGCTTTTGTACGGATTAATTGCTTCTAGCGGATTACGTACTTTGGTAGAAAATGGTGTTGACTATAAAGATAAGAGAAACTTAACTATTTCATCTGTAATTTTAGTAATTGGTATTGGTGGCGGAATTTTACAGTTTAATGTTGGTACTTCTTTCATGTTCTCTCTTGGAGGGGTTGCTCTTTGTACTGTAGTTGGTATCATATTGAACTTGATTATTCCAGCACAAAAAGCTAACGCAGACTAATTTTATTGCCTCATTAGATAAATGTAAAAAGGGCAAAATGCTCTG
>CALNCH010000290.1 GCA_937875245.1 uncultured Spirochaetaceae bacterium | reverse complement strand
CCAGGCCCGCTCGTACGGCATGCGGATCATCGGCCCGAACGCCTTCGGGATCATCAACACCGCGGACACCACTGTTGCAAAAGCAATTGAGGATATCTTAGAGCGAAAACTGGGAGAGAAGAAAGAAATTGTTGAAACAGAACTGTCAGTGGTGAAGGCTAATACTAACATGTTCAACAAAGAAGAACGAAAAAGACTGTTACGGTTTATGGAAAAGCAAATGGTGGAACATGCAGAACGCCTTGAATTTGAAGAAGCTGCAGCAATTCGAGATGAAATGGATGAAATCAAGAAACAATTTTCTTAATACTAATTTCACCTAATAGAGAATCACCTTCCAGTATTTTTTTATGGTATAACAAGCCATTTTCTTTTGATAACTCTACTTCTTCTCGATATTGACCACTCTTTATCTCTTCTGGACTTAAGTCTATTTTACCCTTACTCAGAATAACTAAATTTCCAGATTCTAGCCGTGTACTTGGAACAGTTCCCTTATAGTACTGCTTGTCTTTATTACAAATATGACTGGCTGCAATGCTACACTGTTCTAAAGCTGCAGGAATTATACCCCATGTTTTGTTTTCAAACTCAGCACAATCTCCTAGGGCATAAATATCTGCTACACTTGTTTGCATTGTATTATCCACTACAATGCCTCGTTGTACTTCTAATCCACTTTCTTTAGCCAGTGTTACATTTGGGGTAACACCTGCCGCTAATATAACTGATTGCCCCATAAAAGGTTGTGTTTCTGTATGAACTTGTATTTTATCACTTACAGGATGAACCCCTATACTTTGAACGCTATCAATTCCAGTAACATGAATTCCCGTTTTTACAATTAAGCCCTCTGATTCCAAATGTTGTTGTAAAACCATAGAACCTTTTTCATCTAGTTGTCGAGGAAGTAAACGAGGAGCATATTCTAAAATCTGTACTTTTTTTACTCCTGCTTTTAGTGTATTTTCAGCTATTTCTATTCCTAATAATCCGCCCCCAATTATCAGGGCAGACTCGTTATATATTTTTAATCGTTCTTGTAAACGATACACATCTTTTAAAGTGCGAATAGTAAAAATGCCTGGAGTTTTACGAACTGGGAAGGGTAATTCTGAAGGTATACTACCTGTAGCAAACACTAAGATATCATAAGATAAAACCGCTGGTGTATCATGACATATTAATTCAATGGTTTTATTTTTAGTATCTACCTTATTTACAGTACAATCTAACAAGGTCTGAATATTGGCAGCAAGACTTCGTTCAGAAGAATCCAACCAAATTTTTTCTTCCGTTATTGATTTGCTAATTATTTTTGGTAGTAAGGGTCTGGAATAGGTATAGTAAGCCTCTTTTGATATTATAGTTGTTGATATAGAGGAATCATAACGACTACATAAACGTGCTAAGGTTAAACCTGCAATTCCGTTTCCGATAATTATCAATTTCATATTTACCTCGCTTTTCAAAACAGTAGTAAAACAGTATGATTTCCTCATGGATATTTTACTTACTGGCACTGGAACAAGCCATGGAATGCCTGTTATTGGTTGTACCTGTCCAAATTGTACTTCTACAGATCCCAAAGATAACAGATTACGAACCAGTTGTTGGATCCGTGGCAAAGATTCTACATCTATTATAGTCGATACCGGTCCTGAATTTAGAATTCAAGCCTTAAAATATAATATAAACTCATTAGACGGTGTACTAATAACCCACAGCCATGCCGACCATGTTCATGGCTTAGACGATTTGAGAGTGTATAGCCGAAAAAAGACTATACCCATCTATTCCAACAAAAACACCATTACTGATTTATATAACCGCTTTGATTACATTTTTAAAGATACCCAAGAAGGGGGCGGTAAGCCTCATTTAGCCTTTATCTCCTGTGAACAGTATACTACCAAAAATGCATTAAAACTAGGTAGTTTACAAATAGTTCCTGTACCAATAAAACATGGTACATTAGAGGTTTGTGGTTGGAAAATTTGCGAAGGAAATGCCTCTTTTGCCTACATTACAGATTGTAATTACATAAGCAAAGAATCTATAGCACTAATACAAAAGGTTGATGTTTTGGTTATTGATGGGTTACGAAAACGTCATCATTCAACCCATTTTAACTTTGATGAAGCCTTAGAGGTGACAAAACAAATTATGCCCCAAAAAGCTTTTTTCACTCATATTTGCCATGAGCATAATCATAGGGAAATTATAGAATATGTTTCTGATAAACAAAAAGGACTACCCTTTCAGATAGCCCCTTCTTATGATGGAATGACATTACATTTATAAAACTACAACGAAGAAATAAAATTCTCTAATTCATCTAAGGTTTCATCGACTATTTCATCGACAGGTTCTGCTTCACTTATTTCTTCTACCTCATGGATAATTTCTTCTTCTGAGAACATATCATTACGTACAGAATCCTTTGGTTTAATAACTGCTTTTTTGGCTACCAAACTGACCGGTTTTGCCTCCGTTGCAGGATTAATACAATTTTTTATAATATGTTGCTTTAATTCACTGAGAGCGACAACCATATCATGAGAAAATTCTAGTAGTTCTGAATATTCAATAGTGGCTTCTTGCTCTTTACCAGCATCATGTAATCGAATTATAATTTCTGCTTTTTCATGCATAGCTTCGTCAAATTTCACAATTTCACTGTAACAAGGCACTGTTTCGTAAAGTTGTTTAGCTTCTCCATACAGCCATTTACCAAAAGGTGTCGTTCCTACAGCAATTTGTTGAATTACATCACTGGATGTTCCATGTAAGTATTTTAGTAACTTAACAGTCCAATCCAAATGGTTAAAAATACCTTCAATCAAATTCATTAATAGGGTTTTGTCGCAAAGCCACATTTCTCTAGGTACGTCATTAAGGTGAAATACATCAATTTTTTTACGGATATACTCTAAATGACGACCATTATTAACTACATTTTCGTATAAAGGAGATTGAATACGGCTTAACTGCAAAGCTTCTTGACTGTTTCGGTCCACCGTATTTTGAATTTCCTTAGTTCCACTGGAAATAGTTTCCATAGTCTGAACATTAGAATCAATTTTCCCACTGATAATTTGCATTCTTGTAGAAATATCTGCCTCAATATCTTGAATTTTAGAAAATCGTGTATTAATTTCTGTATTCTTTACACCTAATTCTGAATAATATTGAATTATTTCATCAAAGGTTTGTACAAAACCTTTCATTCCCGAATCAATTTCATTAAAAGCATTTCCTGTTCGGGTACTACTGTCTACTGCCTCACCAATAAGAGAAGTAACACCTTTTAATGAAGAGGTAATTGTTTTAACTTGGGTAGAAGTTGTTTCTGCCAACTTTCGAATTTCCTCTGCAACTACAGCAAACCCGGCTCCTGCAGAGCCTGCGTGGGCTGCTTCTATGGCGGCATTCATAGCTAATAAATTTGTTTTTGCAGCCACAGAGGCCACAATTCTAATAGTATCAGTTATTACTCCTACACTTTCAGATATTTTCTGAACAGAAAGAACGGTACCTTTAACCTTTTCTGCAGCTTCTTTTGTTAATCCCTGCATCTTATCAGAAATATTTTTCTTTTCTCCCATCCCTTCGATAGAACTATTTAATCCTACCATAATGGAATCTAGCAAACTCCCTGTTTCACGAATGAGTTGGGTTTGTTGAGCAAAAAATTGTTTATATTCTAGGATGGAGTTTTTTATTTCCTTATTAGCAGTTAAGGACTCTTCGATTGAATGATTGAGATCCTCTAACCTATCATTTACATATTCTGCACCTAGAGAAATACGAGAAGTATT
>CALNCH010000289.1 GCA_937875245.1 uncultured Spirochaetaceae bacterium | reverse complement strand
GTAAAGGAAGTAAAAGTTAAACTGATAGTCTATAACATAAACAAAAAAGTAATAAAGATTATTTACATCAAATTATGGATTTCTACAGAGCCCAGTATGGCTTCTTTTTTCTTTGATTTTCTTAAAAAGCTGTTTTAGGGTATCTTCGTTGCTCTTCGTGAATTCGAAGGGTGAAGTTGTGAAGGGTTTGAAGTGAACCGGCAAATCGTCGAGCCTGTAGAAGGTCCCATCACATTCCATGGTGTCAATGACACCTGGAAGCACGACATTTGAAGCAACTGTGGTTGGACACGGAGCGATATCCAGGCAGATTAGAGGAATTTCGGTAAGATAAGCCGCACAGTCAGCAGGGATTTGATTTAGAAGATCGGCGCACATCACAAAAGCTGCGTCCACATCCTTTTCTCGAAGCAAATCCACAGTTGTGAATTCTCCTGGGTTGTAACGAGGATACCCACGTGCAAAGTCAAGTCCGAAGGGATAGCCGTACATGTAGGAGGCAACCTGGTTAAAACCTGCAACATTGCAGTGACTACGGAGAACTCCAAGAGTGAACCTGGAGTAATTGTTCAGTTCCTTTACGAGGTTCATGGCAATTTCGGCGTTCCTGTGCTTTCCAATTGAAGAAGAAAACCCAACACCCACTGAAATGGCCCCAAAGTTACAGTTTTTCATTAGATAGAGCATCTTTTCCATCAAGGAGATAGGAACTCCTGTGATCTCTTCTACTGAGGGGTGAGGAGTTTTTCCGTGGAGCAGAGTAAGGAGGGCACTTATCAGTTCATAATCCGAATTTGGTTTGAGCTGCACATGTAGGTCGGAAGCTTCAGTGGTCGGGGTTTTTCTCGGGTCTACCGTGATAATTATCCGGTCAAAACGCCCGCGCTTGGTCCAATAGCCTCTAGGGAAAACTCCGTACCTGGACATCTGTCTTGGCATGGATTCGAGAGGATTGGTGCCCCAGTAGACTATGAGGTCACCTCTGTTTTTCTTCTGCCCTTCGGTTGCACCGACTTTTCCAGATTCCTGAGTTCCCATAGCTGTTGGCCCATTACCTATCGTAGTATTAGAATCAATAACTGCACCAAGGTATTCCCCTATCTTGAGCCCCACTTCATGAGCTTCGCAGGAAGTTTCACTGCCCATGAAGAGGAGGGGACGCTTTGCCGAAACAAGAATATCTGCGGTTTTTTCGAGGGCTTTTTCCCAGGAAACCGGTTTCAATTTATCTCCATTCTTTATAAGGGGTTGTCTAATTCTTTTGGGACTTTTAATTGCCTTAAAACTGGAATTTCCAATCTTACATACATTTTTAGCTTCAATCTCTCCATTCCTGAATTCAACTTGAATATCGTCGCAGGCAGCCCCACAGGCTGGGCAGACTATGTTTTTAAAGAACACAATCACTGCCCTCCGGCATAAATTTTCAATGTTATATCATCTGTGCTCTTTTCTGAAAAAATAGATAATAGCTTCTCTTTTTGCATTTTACTAACCTCTCAACATTGTTCTGTGCACTGCACAGTAGTTCATTTTCATGCGAATGAACAGTGCACAGCAATTTTCACAGCACTGAATCATTTTTATGAACTAGTACTTCAATGTCAACAGGTTTTCAGGAATACGCCTTTTATCCTGTAGCCAGGAAGACGGGTGAGGAATTCAGGAGAGTCCTAGACTCTCCAGATACCAATAGAAAAAACCATGTTCAAGTTTTCTGCTGTTTTTTACCAGTTAGCAGATTTCAAATCTGCGTTTGTTACCAGTAAACAACTTTCGCTTTCAATTTTATAAAAATTCTATAAAGAATAGACATTTGGAATGTAATTCATAACCTGGATATAAACCTGTC
>CALNCH010000288.1 GCA_937875245.1 uncultured Spirochaetaceae bacterium | reverse complement strand
ACCTGTTGAAACACCTCGACCACCAGCGAAAACCTGCAATGAAACTAAATCTCCATCAACACGGTTTACTTCAGCAAGAGAAGTTCCGAATGCTGTTTCAATTTCTGCAAGTTCACCATATTTAACGCCTTGGGCACGTACTGTAATAACAGAACCGATAATAGATTCAATTTTACTGTATACTTTATTCATTGTTATTCACCGTCCTTAAGCAGTTCTAAAACCTGTGGACCAGACTTTCCTGACTTAGATGCATATAACTCATCAATATCTTTTTCTTTATTTTTAAAAGCTTCAGACATCCATTCGCTATAGTTCCAGTCAATAAAGTTCTGTCGTAACTGATTGAAGAAAGCACGAGCTTCGTCTTTTCCAGGTAAATTAAAGTCAGAACCTAAAATGGTAATAAGACGTTTGAAAACATAGGTTTGTCGTTCTACACTAGCAGAAGAATCAATGGCATCAAATGAGTTTTGTTGGAAATATACAGAGTCCAAGAAATCTGATTTCAAATACAAAACGAAATCTTCAAGGCTACTTCCTTCTTCACCAACAACCTTCATCATCTGAACAACTTCTGTTCCCCGTCGTAAAACCTTACGAGCAAAGGCTACCCAATCTTCTCGGATAAC
Organism: uncultured Spirochaetaceae bacterium; assembly: GCA_937875245.1. Classification (GTDB taxonomy): domain Bacteria; phylum Spirochaetota; class Spirochaetia; order Treponematales; family Treponemataceae; genus CALNCH01. Next base: position 4,578 of record CALNCH010000288.1, on the reverse strand, counting down.
ACTCTTATATTTTGACCAAGAATCTAATGGGTCAATTGCAGGATACTTACGTGCATCTGAACGTTCACGAGAAAGTCCATGGAATGAACCAACAACTTTCAATGTAGCCTGTGTAACAGGTTCTTCAAAGTTACCACCAGCTGGAGATACAGTTCCACCAATTGTTACTGAACCAACTGAGCCGTCATTCAAACGAACAACACCTGCTCGTTCATAGAAAGCAGCAATATAAGATTCCAAGTAAGCTGGGAAGGCTTCTTCACCAGGGATTTCTTCCAAACGACCTGACATTTCACGAAGAGCTTGTGCCCATCGAGAAGTGGAATCTGCTAATAACAATACGTGTAATCCCATTTGGCGATAGTATTCGGCTAAAGTAACACCAGTGTAAACTGATGCTTCACGAGCTGCTACCGGCATTGAGGAGGTATTACAAATAATTATTGTTCTTTCCATAAGGGAGCGACCAGTTCTTGGATCTTTTAACTCTGGAAATTCTTTTAAGATTTCTACAACTTCACCGGCTCGTTCACCACAAGCTGCTACAATTACAACGTCAACATCGGCATTACGGCTTGTTGTGTGCTGTAAAACTGTTTTTCCTGCACCGAAAGGTCCTGGAATACAGTAGGTACCACCTTTTGCAACAGGGAAGAATGTATCAATAAGTCGAATTTTTGTAACCATGGTTTCTTCTGGCTTTAATCGTTCTGTATAGCAGTCAACTGCACGCTTAACAGGCCACATAAAACTCATAGTTGTATTGTGTTCTTTACCTTTTTCATCTACTAAAACAGTCATTGTATCTTTTAATTTGTACTGACCTGCTGAGGTGACTTTTTTTACTGTATAGGTCCCGTAAAAATTAAAAGGTACCATTATTTTATGGGTAAAAGGACCTTCTGGTACTGTTCCCAAAATATCACCACGGCGAACTGTATCTCCTACTTTTACAAGTGGAGTCCAATTCCATACAGTGTCATCTGGAAGAGCGTCTAAGTAAACACCTCGTTCCAAGAAATAACCAGCTTGTTCAGCAAGCTGGGGAAGCGGGTTCTGCAAACCATCAAAAACCTGTCCTAAAAGTCCAGGTCCTAATTCAACAGAAAGCAAATCCCCTGTAAATTCAACTTCGTCGCCGGTTTGAATTCCTTTTGTGATTTCAAAAACCTGTAATTGAGCTCGTCCACCCCGAATACGGATAACTTCACTCTTAAGTCTTTTTCCACCAACGATTACATAGCCTACTTCGTTCAAGGCAACATTTCCGTCGAAAGCTACAGAAATCATGTTACCATTGACAGCGACTACCTTTCCTTTTGTATCCGTCATGTTGTTTCTCCAAGTATCGTATCATAAATTTTCCGATAAGAAGCCATTCCTTCTTCTTCGCTGAATTTTCTAATGCGGTATGCCATTTTTAACCTTAATGCATAAGCAAGTAATGCATCAGTTGAAAATGGTTCTAGAGTACTAAACTTTTGTAAAGCCTCTAAACGTGCATTATACAAATATTCTTCTGCTTCTAGTGGACTGTCAAAACCTGTTGCAGTCCGTGCTGTTTGCAGAATTTCAGGGGAAGTAGAGGGAAGGTTTGTATTGAACTCTTTGTGTAATTTTGTAGCACGAATTTGTGCTAAAGCAATTCGCAAAGTACGTTCCCAATCATACCAAAGATCAACAAACTTTGAACCTGTTGAAGTTCTTTTCAATGGTGGTTCCAAAGAAAGACTATTAAGCAAACTCATAGTTTTGTTATCTAAAAATCGAGAACAAAGTTCATTGAAGTATTCTTCAGTAATGGGCAGAGTAGTTCCAGAACTAATTGAAAAGCTTGGAAGCTGCGCCATCAGATAATACCAATTACTCACTATTTATTTCCTTCACTAACAGCTGATTTTAAAATCTGTGCTGTTCTTGGATTAAGATATGCAGAAAACAATTCTGCCACTGCTTCAGAAGAAAAATCGTAGTATGCAGAACCGTCTTTTACACCAATTCGGAAGCCTGCAGATAAACTAGCATCTGACTTAACTTCAAGGCCTTTTGCAATTTCAGCTTTAAGAGCTGATTGAAGACCACTTTCCAAGGTAGCAAGATCTTTTTCAGATAAAAGAACAGAAACTGATTCAGCATCATTCTTTTCCACCCATTTTTTAATTGTTTCTGGGATTACTGTTTTTAGCATATCAGCGTTATATGCTTTAGCTGTTTCTGCTTTTATAAGTGCTGAAAGCTCAGTAGTAATTCCATCCCGGAATGAAATAAGTAAATTTCGTCCGGCTTGACTTATAGCATCGATACTGGCTTTTTCCAATCGTTCAGTTTCTGCTTTTGCAGTTTTAACCAAACCTGCTGCCTTTGTTTCTGCGTCTGCAATAATAGTGGCAGCCTTTTTTTCTGCATCAGCGATAATTGTAGCAGCTTTTGATTCAGCTGTTGCAACACCGTCTTTTTTGATCTTGTCGATCAACTCTTGAAGTTGGACGTCCATAGAACCCCTCATAATATATAACTTGTAATAAAATAAACCCAAAAAATAAAAAAATCAACATTACACAAGTGATTTCATCGAAATATCACCATTTAAAACTATGAACAGTGATTGATTCCCAGGATTCACCGGGATGTACTATACAAGATGGAAAATTTTCATGATTCGGAGCGTCTGGATACTGTTGTGTTTCCAAGCAAAATCCGGATTGATTTGGATAAGTTACATAATTTTTACCAATAACATTATTTAAAAAATTTCCACTATAAAACTGAACACCTGGTTGATTTGTAGAAACAACCATAGACCGGCCTGTAACTGGTTCGAAAACAGAGGCACACAGCGTTACTTTTCCTTTTCCTGCATTAATACAATAATTATGATCGTATCCACAAGGTAAAGCATTAAAATCCTTTTCAATTGTCTTAGGAGTAGTAAAATCAAAAGGTGTATTTTCAACGGGTACTAATTTTCCAGTTGGTATTAAATCATCATTTACTTCCAAAACAGAGGATCCATTAATATAAAGTTCATGATTAAGGATAGATCCTTTCCCTTGTCCTAATAAGTTGTAATATGCATGGTTAGTTAAACTGATGGGAGTATCACGATCCGTTTCAGCTCGATAACGCATGGTAATTTCATTGTGATCGTTTAAGAGGTACGTTACTTCTAATGTAACATTTCCAGGAAATCCCTGTTCCCCGTCTTTACTGGTATGAGTAAAACGAACCCCAGATCCCCCGTGAGTTTCTACTTCTTCTCCTTTCCATATCATGCGGTTATATCCATTAAAACCGCCATGGAGAGAATTTTCACCATCGTTTTTGTCTAAAGCATAAGTTGTACCATTTAATTCAAAAGTGGCTTTCCCTATACGATTGGCAAAACGACCAACAAAGGCACCCATATAACAGTTTTTTTCTCGTAATAAGCCCTCTAAAGTTGAATGGCCTAATAAAATATCATCTTTTTCACTTGTTTTAGATGGAATAACTATACTGGTTAAGGTACAACCATAGTTAGTTACAGAAAAAGACATTTCATCATTACTAACGGTATATAAATTTATTTTCTGTCCATCAGAAAGTAGTCCAAACTTCTGTTTTTTTATCTTCATTATCACCTCTCATAAAAAAACCACTAAAATAGTATAAACCATTAACCGATAATTGCAAAGAGTTGACTTTATATTTATACTATGTGGGTGGATAATATGTTTGATAGACTTGGTTCTATATTAAAATCGTATATTAACGACAATAAAGACACATACTCTGACTATCGAAATTACGAAGCAGGTAGAAATCCCAAAGAAAAGAAAAGTAAATGGAATGTTTCTTCTGGGTCAACTGCCGAAACAAATCAAAAAACAACGGAAAAAAGTAAAAAGCTAGGATTTATACCGGCAGAATTATATCAAGATTTTATTCGTCTCGGAGTTCCTGTAACTTCAGATTTTCCCACTTGTAAAGCCGCTCATAAAAAATTATTACTAAAATACCATCCTGACCGACATGCAAATAATCCTTTTACTTTACAAAGGACTACAATTATGTCAGCTGAAATCAATTGTTCTTTTCAAAGAATTCAAACATGGTTTAACACCGGAAAAATTGATTAAAAATTAGTTTTCTTCTGTGTCCAACTCTTTTTCATCCCCAATACCAAATTCTTCTAATTTTCGGTGTAATGTTTTTCGCCCTATTCCTAAAATATCAGCGGTTTTACTCTTGTTTCCCTTATTTATTGCCAGATTTTGTTGAATAATAATTTTTTCAGCTTCATTCATCGTAATACCAGCAGGGACTGGTATAGTATTTAAATCTGAACTTCCTCTTACGGTGGGGGGCAAATCATCTAAAGAAATATTTTTGGTAGCACACATAACTACAGCACTTTCGATGCAATTTCTTAATTGTCGTATGTTCCCCGGCCAATCAAATTTATACAGTGCAGAACGAGCAGCGGCGTCTATTCCTTGAATATCTTTGCCATTTTCTTTAGCAAATTCTTGTAAAAAGGACTTTACCATTAATGGAATGTCATCTTTTCTTTCTCGTAGTGGTGGTACATGAATATGA
>CALNCH010000287.1 GCA_937875245.1 uncultured Spirochaetaceae bacterium | reverse complement strand
TGAATTTCTTTATCCTTATAGGTAATGAAATCAAAAGTGCAATTACTGCTCCATAAGAAAGATATCTTAGTATTGTCACAATATTCATAACTCTATACTATACAATAATGAAGAAAATTGAAACAGTCTTATTAGCAGGAGCAGGGGCCGTTGGTTTAACCCAGGCTTCAATAATTTATCAGTGGAATCCTAAGGCAATTCACATTCTTGCAGCTGGAGAAAGATTTTTACGATACAAAGAAAAAGGCTTACAGATAAACCAACAAGGTATTCCCTTTTCTTTAGTAAATGAAGAAAATAAACTGGGCTCCCTAGAAAACCCCAAATACCCAGATTTAATTATCATTGCTTGTAAATATCATCATCTGGAACAAGTAATTATTGATATCAAAAACTGCGTAGGACCGGATACCCTTATTTTATCGCTACTAAATGGTATTTCCAGCGAAGAAATAATTGGAAAAACCTATGGAAAGGAAAGATTACCTTTAGCCATGATTATAGGCACAGATGCTCAACATAAAAATGAAAGTACAACTTTTAAACTAAAGGGAACTATCTATTTTGGGGAAAAAACAAACCCCACTACCAATGGGAAAGCAAATGCTAATTGTTCCCAAAAAGTTCAGTTGCTAGCTACTTTTTTTGATGAAGTGGGTATTTCTTACTATATTCCCGAAGATATGTTAAAAAAACTGTGGTTTAAGTTTATGTCAAATGTTGGTATAAACCAAGCTTCAGCAATTCTTAAACTACCTTACGGACCTTTTCAAAATAATAACAAACCCGAAAATATTTCATATGCACGACAACTGATGACAGATGCTATGAAAGAAGTAGTTTTAATTGCACAAAAAGAGGGAATTGGTTTAACAGAAGACGATTTTCAAGAATGGTATGATTGTTTAGACGGTCTTACTCCTGAAAGTTCCACTTCTATGTGCCAAGATATAATGGCAAGCAGAAAAACCGAAGTTGAGATGTTTGCATTAACGGTAATTGAATTAGGGAAAAAACATGGAATACCAACCCCAGTTAACAAAACCTTTTATTACCAAATAAAAACACTAGAAGAAACTTTTCACCGCTAACACCTTTTCTTTAGCTATTTCTTTAGCTATTTACAAGGTGCTAAGTTCAAAAAAAGAATCTTATATACACACATACCGAAAAAGAATACAATGCCTCCTATCATGAAACCAGCATTTTTTCAGGGTCTTAAATTGTATAACCGGGATGCCTTTGCACATGACGTAGTTGCCGGTATTATTGTTGCCGTGATTGCATTACCACTTTCTATTGCATTGGGCATTCAATCAGAAGCAAGCCTTCAACAAGGGTTACTTACTGCCATTTCAGCAGGCTTTTTAATTGCCCTATTTGGGGGAACACGATTCCAAATTGGGGGTCCCTCTGCCACCTTCGTCGCAGTAGTAGCATCCTTAATATCAATATTAGACATAATTCCCATTTTGGGTGCTGGAATTGTATTGATTTTTATGGGCTTACTAAAAGTTGGTGGCCTAGTAAAATATATTCCCTATCCAATTGTTATCGCCTTTACCACCAGTATTGGTATCACTTTAATTGTAAGCCAAGTTAAGGACTTTTTTGCACTTACCTTTCCAGTTGGAACTCCCGGTGATTTTATCAGTAAAATTATTGCCTGTTTTCAGTGCTTTGGAAGCCTACAAATTGCTACACTAATAATTGGTCTTATTACTCTTGCCATTTTAGTCTTTTTTCCTAAAATTACGAAAAAAATCCCTGCCGCCGCTATTGCAATCATAGTTGCCACATTAGTTACTGCAACCCTGTCTAAAACCTCATTTGGAGCAACTATTCCTACAATTGGATCAACATTTGGAGAAGTAAAAGCTAAAATTTATGCATTACCTATTACTACAGTAGCAAATTTTGATTTTTCTGTAATTATTGTACCTTCTATAATTCTGGCTTTTTTATCGGCTATGGAAAGTTTATTATCTGCCACCGTTGCCGATGAAATGACAAACCTTCGCCATGATTCCAACATGGAACTAGTGGCAGAAGGTATTGCCAACATTGGTTCTGGTTGCATTGGTGGTTTACCTGCTACAGGTGCAATTGCCCGAACCGCTGCCAACATTAAAAACGGAGCCCACACTCCCATGGCCGGTATGATTCATGCCCTTATTGTTCTTTTAATGTATATCGTTCTAATGCCAGTTGTTCAGTTTATTCGAATGACTAGTTTAGTAGCCGTCTTAATTATGGTTTCTATTGGAATGGCAAATTTTAAGCTTTTTGGAAACCTCATGACCTTTAACTGGAAAGATACCACAGTAATTGTTGTTACCTGTACCCTAACCCTGCTAAAAGACCTTGTTTGGGGTGTTGGAGGCGGCATAGGCCTTGCCTTGTTACTTCAGATTCCAGCCTTATTAAAACCAATTACATTAATAGAAGAAGATGATAATTCTGATTTTTTTGGAGTTGCCACTTTCTTGAAAGAAGAAGTAATGATATACAAGGCTACTGGAAACATTAATTTTACCAATGCAGCTAATTTTCAATCTCTTTGTGCAGAAATACTAAAACAAACTGATTTATTAGTTATTGATATGAGTGACGTAAAATCAGTGGATATCACTGGCGTAGAAAAGATGGTAAAAGCTGAACGTCGTGCCTTATTAAATTGGAAATCCATTATGTTTCTTAATGAAAATCCATCTGTAGCCTTTCAACATAAAAAAGCGCAACGAGTTATAAGCGGTAGTTAATATTTATTTCAGTTACCATGTTCATAATTGCACTGTGCTGATTATGAACATGGCTATCAACACTTTTTACATCTTTCAATTCTTTATTACTGTTCTTCAATAAAGAGAATACTTTTTGAGGCTAAACATAAAGAACCTGAAAGTGATTCAATTTCACCAGTAATCAGATTTTTCCAATTACCGCTTAATCCTGAAAAAGCCCCATATGCAGAATTGTTGGGAACAGCCCAATACTCAGAATCTGATATGTTTATTGCTACTACTATTGGTTTTTCATTACCAATTTTTCGCATAAAAATTAATTGGGAATTAGTAATCATTAATTGAGTATATGTACCTTCATACAAAGCTTTTTTTACAGAATGTAAATAAGATAGCTTTGCTATAAAATCTGTTAATTCATTCCATTCAGGATGAGACAAACAAGGTCGTAACCCATGATCTCCTCCTTTTTTATCACCTAGAATTCCCCATTCACTACCATAATATAAACAAGGAGTTCCATGCATAGAAAATAACATTCCATAAATAATAGCTAAGTATTCTTTTTTTGTAACAGTACTGGCTAATCGGCTTACATCATGATTATCTACAAAAGAAAACAATGACTTTCCAGCATAAATACCTATTTGGTTGTTATGATTTTCGGCTACACCTTGCTGTCGATTAAAAGCGTAAGCAATTTCAAACAAGTTGTTATCATTACAGCTTGACCACAACCCTTTGTAGCACTCATAATTTGTACAACTATGAAGCATTTTGTCATTTACTTTAGTATTATAGTCTCCAAATAAAATTTCTCCAATTAATACCAGTTTTTCTCCAGGCAAAGATTCAGTAAAACTCCGCAATTGCTGTAAAAAATTATCATCTAAGCAATATGCCACATCTAGACGAATTCCATCGATATGAAACAGTTCATTTTTTAATTGCACCAAATAAATGATCTACCACTGCAGGATTTCTTAAATTTAATTTTACTAAATCATAATGACCTTCCCAACCTTCTGTGAAAAAGCCATCTCCCCTTCCCTGAGAATCTTTCCATACAGAATCTCGATTCCAATCAATAAAAAACCAATCTTTGTATAGAGAATTTTCTCTGTTTTTTAACACATCTCGAAAAGCCCAAAATCCACGTCCTACATGATTAAAAACACCATCTACTACAACTCTAATGCCATGAGAATGCAACTCATTGCACACAAAAGCGAAATCATCATTGGAGCCTAACCGACTATCAATAGTGTAATAATCTCTTGTATCATATCCATGTGAGTCAGATTGAAAGAGAGGAGAAAAATAAACTGCATTTATCTGTAATTTTTGTAAATGAGGAATCCAATTGCATACCTTTCGAATATTTTCACTATTATTTGAGTCTAAAGGAGCACAAGCATTATTCCATGAATTAGAATAATCCCAACTATTTTGTTTTGGAACATTACAAAATCCCAAAGGATAAATCTGATAAAAAATTGCATTTTTAAACCACATATCAATACTCTCCAATTATGAAAAAATACCATGCATAAATTGTTTAACAACCATGGCAAAATCTTTTTCTTTATTCTCTATTTTTTCCGATGTCACTATTTCGATATAGACTGCAGACATAAAGGTATAAGACAGTAATTCTTCTTTTCCTTTAACATTACCGTGAGCTTTACCTACATCTAAAAAAAACTGAGCCAAAAGTTTATATGGTTTTTCTTGTAAATCTGATAATAAGGCAACAGTAGGAGATTGAGAGGGAGCAAAGTTCTGCATAACCATAAGATGGAAAAAGTAATTATGTTCAGAAGCAAGTTTACCAATAGTTTCTGCTATTTTGCACAGTTGAGGAAAAACGTCTTTTTCGTATTCAGATACATGGGGTCTATATACACAGGCTTCTTCCATTTCTCTAATAAAATCCAGTGAATAATGTTCCCACACTCCTCTTAAGATACCTTCTTTACTTTTAAAAAAGTAGTATAGTGTGGGTTTTGTAACGCCTGCGCTTTCTGCTAAGTCTTGGACTCCAGTGCCTTCAAATCCTTTTTCAGAAAATAGTTTTAACGCTGTTTCCAAAATGTGAACACGATTATTTTGTCTTGATACTGGTAATGTTTCATTCATGCACTTTTTATATACCGAACGGTAGGTATATGTCAAGTACTTCTTATTCTTTTGTAATTTTTGTGTAATCCCAGTTGTGTTTAGGATATCGACCTTTCATTTCTTTGCATATTTCTGGCCAAGTATTTTTCCAAAACCCTTCTAAATCTTCAGTAATTTGCAAAGGTATTCTTGCAGGAGATAATAACTTTAATAAAACTTTAACACCTAAAATAGAAGGTATTGAGTAGGTTCCAAATAAATCTTGAATTACTACTTCTAAAACAGGTATTGGTCCGTGTTTAGTATCAAGAATTTCATAACTAAGATTTCGTGCTTTTCCATTTTGTAAAATGATTTTTTGAGGAACATGAGTATTTAAGTTATAATTAGAAAAAGCATAATCTAAAGATTGCTCAAAGATTTTTTCAGTTATGTTTCCATTAAGAGGTACAAAGGGAGCAAACCATTCTGATAGATTTTCCATAAGAGCAATTTCTATATTCTGATGTAGTTTGTGATAAAAGTAAAATTCTGCTCTTTTAAATAAGGATTCTGTATTCTTTGTCCAAGGAAGTAAATTTGGAGCAAAAAAACCTTTGTTTTCGATAGTTGAACACCATGCTTCTGCCGCCAAGCTTAATCCACTTGCTCCAATTACAGATTCATCAACTTCAACACCAGTTTTACTCAATACAATTTTACCAAAACACTCTATCTGGTGCTTTTGTATTCTTTTTTCTTTGGACTTTATTTCTGCAAATGTAACTTCTGATTTAACAGATTTGTGTATTTGTAACCAGGTAAAAAAAAGCTCTTGAGAAGAAGGATCAGAAGGAATTCTTTCAAAGGATTGAATAATACCCAATCCATCTCCTAATTGTACTAAAGGTGCAATAATCCACTTATCATCTAAAGTAGGATCTAGTAACTTACCTTTTTTCCCAGAAGGAAACTGATATATCTGTGATTCAATTTTATATGCCAATCTATCTGGATATCCTTGTAATAAAGCATACCAACCAGGATTTTTCTCTACTTTACAAAAAGATAATCGTCTATTTATATCTTGTTCAAACTGTAACCGTTTAGAATCTTTTTCTTTTTCACCAAGAGCATATTTAATTGCATATTCTACCCCTCCTTTAAGAGCCACCACTCCAAGACGAGGATGAATACCCAAAGAAAGAACTTCTTTACCAAAAGAAGTAATGCTACCCTTTTCCAAACAACCTAAATTGCTCAATAATTCTACGGCTTGATTCCACCCTCCACATGATGGAGTATCTAACCACTCTAAATCAGTAATCTTTTTTACTCCCCACAAGGCGCATTCCAAAACCAAAGGAACCAAGTCTGACCGCAAAATCTCAGCTGGCATTTTTTCAATACGTACATTTGCAGGATTCCACAAACGATAGCAAAGACCAGGCCCTAATCGACCAGCTCGACCTTTTCTCTGTTCACTGGAAAAAACACTTTCAATTTCTGTAGAAAGTGCATTCATTCCAGTTGTTTGATCATAACGGTTTATTCGGGAAAAACCTGAATCAATTACGGTAGTTATTCTTGGAACCGTAATTGATGTTTCTGCAATAGCTGAAGATAAAATGACTCGACGTTTTTCGCTAGTAATGTCATATACTTTTTTTTGTTGAGAAAAAGGAATAGTACTATGTAAAATAATTATTTCTATATCAAAAGCTTTTTGTTCCAACCATTCACGTAACAGTTTTTCACATAATCTGATATCAGCAATTCCTGGTAAAAATACCAAGATATCACCCTTTTCAGAATACAAAACTTTTATAATTGCTTCTTTACAAAAAAAACCGATGGACCAGTTTTGCTTTTCACTAGAATTTATTAACTCAGTAGGATGTATTACTTCTACAGGATACTGTCTTCCTGGCACAGTTAAAACAGGGCATTTAAGAAAACTGCTGACTTTTTCGGTATCCATGGTAGCAGACATAACAAGGATAAATAAATCATCCCGTAAAGTAACTGCCTCTTTTAAAAAAGACAATAATAAATCGCCGTTAACACTTCGCTCATGAAATTCGTCTAAAACCACTACATCGACACCAGACAAAGAAGGATCTTTCTGTAACAGAGGAAGCAACATTCCCTCTGTCATCACCTCTAAACGGTTTTTTTCTGAAACCTTCTTTTCCAAGTGAACTCTATATCCAATACTTTCTCCAATTTTTTCCCCTAATAATTCTGAAATACGATTTGCCACTCCAAATACAGACAGCTTTCTGGGTTCCAAAACATATATTTTTTTTGAAAAAGCTTTTAATAAAGCACAGGGAACCCCAGTTGATTTTCCTGCTGCTGTTTCAGCAGTTAACACAAGAAAATGAGAGGAAGATGTTTTAAGAGAGTTACAAATTGTATCTAGTTGATTAAAAATTGGTAAAGACTGAAGAGACACTTATTGGGTCTCCAACCAGGAAAGAAGGGCATATTCTGCGCTAGGAAAGGCGAAAGGAATTGCTTTTATCTCATCAACAGTATTTACAGGGAAAAACTGATATGATGTTATTTCTTCAGCATCCTCTGGTACTAACTTTTCAAAAACGGTGTTATCAGAAACCTGAGCCAAAAAAAATAAATCACAGGTTTTATACTCAATATTTTTGTACCAATAGGTATTTTGATAAGAACAAATATATTTTACAGACTCAGGTTCCATACCTGTTTCTTCTTTGCACTCTCGAAAACAAGCCTCTTCAGCACTTTCATTTGGATCAACAAATCCTCCTGGAAGTCCAAAATAATTTTTTCTTGGTTCTTTTCCTCTTTTTGTACAAAGTAACAGTTTTAATTTATTACCTTCAATTTCTTTAGTAATAATAAACAGCAAACCTACAGCAGCAGCTACATTATTATATAAATCAAAACCACAATCAGAACAAACCCAATGCCTTCTATTAAGATAGATAAGTGTCTTTTTTCCACAAGAAGGGCAATATTTTAATTCTATTTCTGTTACTTGGTTTTCCATATGTAATCCTTAAAAATAACGAGCATCTAAGGTTTCTCCAAAAGATTCTGCCCGTCTCAGTGTTTGTAAAATAAGTGGAACAAAAAGGGGCAACATAATTTTAATTTTATTAAAAAAACCTTTCTTTGGTTTTAAACCCCCTCGAATAATTTGCACTTTAATTATTTGAGCCGCAATATCAGATAACAAGGGAACGAATCTAAAAACCAAAGAAAAAAGCAAAGAAAGATGTCTATTACGGAATAGTATTTTTAAACCATCTAAAATTTCACTTTCATCTGTAGAATACAAAAAACCTACCACAACAGGATAAGCAGACAATACATGAAGTATTGTAGTTATAATAAGTGTAATTTTTTCCGGAGTTACCTCTAATCGAGGGACCATAAGTAAAAATTGCAAAAAAGCAAACAAAGCTAACCAGGGTAAAAAAAGTATAAAAGTATAAATCAGTTTTTTTATAGAATACTTTGCTAAAAGAGCATATCCCCAACAAAAAACCGTTCCAATTGCTAAAGTTGAAATCGAAGGTAAAAGAAGCCCAGTAATAAAAAGGGTTAAAAAAACTATTACTTTTGGTGCAGGAGCCATTCTATGAATTACCGAGGCTTTTTTTTGATACAATCCACTGGCAGTAGCAGAAAGTCCCTGTAATAAACTGGTATCAAGTTTTTCAATATTTGGTAAGGTCCTTTCAAAGGGGACAGAAACAGGGCTTGTGTCTGACACTATTACACCATTTTCTAGGGTGATACATCGGTCAGCAAAAGAGCCTTCTTCTATTCTATGGGTAGAATAAATAACTGTTTTTCCTGACGCAACTAGCTGTTCCATCGTTTTTAAAATACGAGTTCTACTGATAGGATCCAAACCAGCAGTGGGTTCATCAAATAAATATACATTAGAATGTAAGGCTATAATGGTGGCTAAAGAAACCTTACGTTTTTCGCCCCCGCTCAGTGCAAAGGTTTGTCTGTCTGCAAAGGTATTAAATGAAAGACCACACATCTCCATGGCCCACTCAACTCTCTCTTTTAATTCTTTTCCAGTTATTCCCTGATTACTAGGGCCAAAGGCTACATCATCAGCAACAAATTCTTCAAACAAAGCATTTTCGGTTTCTTGCAAGGCTAAAACAGGTTTTGAATTGCAGGAAATAGAGCCAGCGTTATAAGGCAATAACCCTGCCACTAATTCAAAAAAAGTTGATTTACCAGATCCAGAAACTCCCATAATTGAGGTTAAAGAACCTTCTTCAAAGGCAACAGAAAAATCAGAAAAAAGAGGTTTTTGTCCATCATAAGAAAAAGACAATTCTGAAACAGCTAAAGCAATGTTTGTATTCAACGGTTTAGAAAAAGATCTTATTGCTCCTTTTCCAAAAATGTTTTCTTGTAAAAGGATATTTTCTACAAAGCTTTTTTGTGGTCCATCAAAAATAAGTTTTCCAAAATACGGTTTGCTCGAGCAGCCTCATCACAATCATGAGTAATGTGTATTATTGTATGACCTTGTTTCCACCAGTCATCTAAAAAATCTAGAATAGCATTACGCATTTCTGGGTCAACCATAGAAACAGATTCGTCTAAAATTAAAATTGAAGGAGATAAGGCTAAAATTCCTGCTAATGCAAGTTTTTGTTTTTGTCCTAAAGACAAACTGGCAGTTTTTTCTTCTCTTTTTTCTAACAATCCAGTGGTTTTCAAACATTCTGTTACCACTCGTTGTATCTCTTCTTTCGATAATTTGATATTTTCAGGTCCA
>CALNCH010000286.1 GCA_937875245.1 uncultured Spirochaetaceae bacterium | reverse complement strand
CCATTCTTTTAATTTTGCATAATTTTCGATAATACCATTGTGAACAACGGCTATTCGGCCTGAAACATCGGTATGAGGATGAGAGTTTAAATCAGAAGGTTCCCCGTGAGTTGCCCAACGAGTGTGTCCAATACCCATACAACCTTTAATGGTTTCACTGGCTATTTTTTGCTCTAGCATTTTTAAATGCCCTTTTGCTTTGCGGACTACAATATCTTCGTCTTGTAATATCGCAATACCAGCAGAATCATAGCCTCGATATTCAAGTTTTCTTAATGCGTTTATTAAAATGGGAGTTGCATATTCGCTCCCTACATAACCAACTATTCCACACATAATTTTCTCCAAGGGTTATTATTTCAAGTACGAATTGTAAACTTATTTTTTTTCATTGGTCAATAGTTTTTGTAGAAAAAAAAAGCTATGGATTCTGAGAAAACTCCCAAATCCATAGCAAACAAGCTAAAAAAAATGAAAACTAAGCAAGGGTTGCTGCTAATACTTCTTTTACACTACCTTCTTTACGAATCATTTCAACAAATAATTTTTCAATTTCTGCACCAATACCTGCTTTATACAAATCAATTCCAAAGATTTTTTCGTTAGAAAGGATAGATACTAGTTGGCCATTATAACTATCAGGGTTACCAAATTGAACAGTTTTAAGTTTTTCTTGTAATTCAGATAGCATTGGATCAGAAGATAACTCAAAAGCTTTTCCAGAATCATCGATACCTAGGAGGTAACGACACCACCCTGCAATAGCAAGAGGAATAGCTTTTAATTTTTTTGCATCACCATATTTTGCAACATAAGATTTAATAGTCTCTCCATAGCGGATTCCCACTTTTTGAGAAGTATCAGTTGCTATACGCTGAGGAGTATCTGGCATAAATGGATTGGGTAGCCGTACATTTATAACTTCAGATACAAAGTCCTCTGGAGAAAGAATACCAGGATTTGTTACTACAGGCATGCCTTCCACAGGTCCTATTTGATTTACTAATTTCTTAAGCAAAGGACTTTTCATTTCATCTGCAATAAGGTTATAGCCTAATAAACAACCATAGACTGCCAAGGCGGTATGCAATGGATTTAAACAAGTAGTTACTTTCATTCGTTCCACTTTATTTACGGTGTCCCTGTCAGTAATGTAGACCCCTGCCTTTTCCAAAGCTGGCCTACCGTTAGGAAATTTGTCTTCAACTACTAAATATTGTGGACCTTCTGCATTTACAAAAGGAGCAATATAGGTATTTTTAGAAGTAACCACAGGAGTCATATCTTCCAATCCCATTTTATCCAACTCTTTGCAAATACTTTCTGCAGGACGAGGAGTAATTTTATCAATCATTGTCCAGGGGAAAGATACCAGAGTTTCTGTAGATAAATACTGAAGAAATCCTTTATCTACAAAGCCTTTAGCTAACCATTCGTTTGCCATTGTAAGAACTGCATGTTCTAGTTTTTCTCCATTATGAGAACAGTTATCCATACTAACAACAGCAATAGGAGCTTTCCCCGCTAAATAGCGTTTATACAAAAGGGCACTGATAACTGCCATAGCAGAAGATGGTTTATCAGGACCGTTTTCAATATCTGCCATAATAAAGGGGAAAAAACTACCTGAAGAATTGGTAAGTGCATATCCTTTTTCTGTAATGGTAAAAGATACCATTTGCAATTCGGGGTTGGTAAAAATT
>CALNCH010000285.1 GCA_937875245.1 uncultured Spirochaetaceae bacterium | reverse complement strand
GGAGACAAGTAATGACAAAAAAACAAAATACCGTATTATTTATTTTGTTAGGCACAATAGGAAATATTTTAATAACTGTATTCTTTTTAGTTTTATTTACTATTTTAGGTGGCTTGATATTAAAAGATAATTTGGCCATGATGATTCCATTTATTTTTTTATTGGCGGTGGTTTTAGGTATGATTATTTATCAAAAAATAGCTACTTTGATAATAAAAAAGTGGAATCTAGAAGAAAAACTAGAACCACTTTTTGTCAGCAAGTACAATAAAAAGAAAAGAAATCCTTTAGATTAATCAATAACCGTCAGACATTGAACGGTTAATATCTCGCTGATACAACTCTTGATAAACAAGGCTTCGTGTTTTCAGTTTTTCTTTGATTTCTTGAGAGAAAGGCATGTGACGCCAGAAGATACCACGGACATCTTTATCAAGACGTTGTACTCCTTCGCACTCTTTTGTCATCCAAAGAACATAGTCATTTATAAAATAGTCTTTAATGTCACCTTTTAATTTTTGAGAAACCATCCATTGATAGTATTGCCCGGTTAAACCTTCTTCCATCCAATAATATGATGCCTTTTCTTTTGCAACTTGCCAACGTAAATCAGCAACTGCAGTAAGAATGGCGATTTGAAGACTTTTTGGATACATGGGAACTATAATGCGACCTCGGCTGGTTATTCTGTTATATCGGTCAAAGGGTTCCCAGCAAAATCCAGTATCACCATAGGTTGGTACTAAAATAACAAAAGGAACTATTCGGTTTTGTACATTTTTATGAACACGACAAAAAGCACTTAGATCAACAGATTCTAACCAAGCAAGTATAGAAAGAACATTTTCTCTAAAACCTGTACCTTTTGGAATACAGTGATAGTATTCACGGGTAAAAATAGGGAAGTGATTTCCTTGTCTTCCAACAGTCATCTTTGCCATTTGACGGACGGTTTCAA
The DNA here is from genome assembly GCA_937875245.1 of uncultured Spirochaetaceae bacterium. Taxonomy (GTDB): domain Bacteria; phylum Spirochaetota; class Spirochaetia; order Treponematales; family Treponemataceae; genus CALNCH01. The sequence goes on along the minus strand of CALNCH010000285.1, from coordinate 4,150 downwards.
CTTCTGTAGTTATATCAGAACTTGATACATCTGTTAATTCAGGACCAGCTTGAATCTTCAGGTCTAAGGAATCACAGATTTTTCTTGTTTCCTGATATTCTTCTAGAAGGCTAGCTAAATCTTTGTCATTTTTTTGTAAGGATCGAAGTTTATCAGATATTTCGGTAAAAAGTCTTTTTTGCGATTCAGTGTAAGGTGCTTTATGAGGTTCAAAACCTGGAACAAAGGAGTGATCACATAAGATATCTATACGAGATTTTAATTCAGCTTCTAGCATAGCGCGTTCGCTTTCTCTCATTGCTAGATAGTTTTCTGCTGTTTGTAATTTGCCTGCATTCTTTGTTTTTAGTTGCAGTAACCGGGTTTGTTCTTCAGAACTACCGGCTGTAGCTTTTTTTTGTGGGCGGGCTTCATCTGTTGCTGATAAATTAACTCGTCCTAAAGCAATATCTCTAAACCATTCATCTAAATAATAAACAGGTTCATTTGAATCGTTTTCAATAAAAGCAGTTGAAAACATTTCTTTTTGTTCTTGTGTAAAAAGAGAAGGTAACACCACACCATAACGAAGCAACATTTTCTTTGATGGATGAGTGCTTTTATTAGTCATTTTTGGTGCTAGTGTTTTTACAAATTCCCAATACACATTTACCATTTGCTGTCGGTAGACTGTTCTATCTTTTGGATCTTGGCATGTTAAAAATTTTGATAATAAATTGTGAAGACGATGTGCAGTTTCATTTTCTCCTGATAAGCAAGCTTTGTAATAATTAGAATCATAAAAAACTTCAGAGGTATGGGTATCAGAAAAAAACTTAGTAACTGGAAAAAATTCTTTGATTAGTAAATCTACCGGAGCATAGGGTGCTACAGGTTTTCTAGGTTCATTTTCTGAGTGTGTCACCGTGAAGTCATCACGATAAAAGTAATCATCATCAGGTTCATCAAAATTCGGTGTAGATTGACCACGAGTACTTTGATTAAGTAAATCGGCTATTTCAGGGGCAATTTCGTCATTCATATCTTCAAAGTGTAGCATCTTAGTAGGTATTTTTCAAGAGAATGTGATAATATGCAAAACATGGAAAGTAAAAAAGATTTTTTTGAAGCCTTACGGTATGTCATTTGGGGCGTTCTTGCAGCCCTAATTAATGTTTTTTTTTATTATTGTTTTACAAGATTTCTACATATAAATACTGTATTATCCACCGCTTTTGCATGGCTTGTTGCTAATTTATTTGCCTTTTGGGTAAATAAGGTTTTTGTTTTTAAATTGCGTAGCTATGTTAGAGTAAGTGCATTACTATTTTCTTGTTTCTATTTTTTATTAAGTAGGTTAATAAGTGGGTTATGTGATACTCTTGCAATGTTTTATTTTGTAGATGTATTACATTGTAAGGATATGGTTATTAAAGTTACTGTAGGTGCATTTTTAGGAATTTTAAACTATATTTTAGGAAAAACTATTTTTTTTAAGAAAAGAGAAGAGTAAGTCAGTAAAATTGACTAACAAATATTGAAGAACCCTTCATATTGTTAGTCTTTTTTTGGAGATGATCGGACTTGAACCGACTACCTTTTGAATGCCATTCAAACGCTCTAGCCAGGTGAGCTACACCCCCATTTGCTCTAGTTTAACAAAATCTATGGGGTGATGTCAAGCATGGAAGGAAGACCCTTCTATACAGCTCTACAAGTATTAAAAAGCAATAAATTAGCGAGTCATTTTTCGATAAATGGTTTTGTGAGGTTTATCCACATCAATTCCAAATTCTTTCTTTTTCCATTCTGCATAATCAGTCCAGTTACCTTCAAACATAACCACATCAGAATTGTTTTCAAAAGCTAATATATGAGTACAAATTCGGTCTAAAAACCATCTGTCATGGCTAATTACCAATACACATCCGGCAAATTCTTCTATTGCTTCTTCTAATGCTCGAATGGTGGTAACGTCTAAGTCATTGGTAGGTTCGTCTAATAAAAGGAGGTTTGCAGCTTGTTTAAGCATCATACCTAAGTTTAAGCGATTCCGTTCTCCTCCAGACAAAACTCCAACTTTTTTAGATTGATCTGGACCACTAAAGTTGAACCATGAACAATAGGCTCTACTATTTACTTCTCGAATAGCACCGTTTACAGGTCTGCCCTTTTCGTCAACAGCTCCTAATTTGATAATATCAAGTCCATCAGAAAGTTGTTCCCAAACGGTTTTGTTAGGGTCAAGCAAAGATCGCATCTGATCAACATAAGTCAATTTTACAGTGGAACCAACTTTGATAAAGCCAGAATCCGGTTTTTCTCCACCTGGTTGTCCATCTTGTCGTTCAACAGTTTGGCCAGCGGCATCGGCAATTAATTTAAAAAGGGTTGTTTTACCAGCACCGTTAGGACCAACAATTCCTACGACAGAACCTGGTTGAATAGTTTTTCAAAAAGAAGTCTATCTCCAAATCCTTTCGTTAAGTCTTGTGCTTCAACTACTACTCCACCTAAACGAGGACCGGCAGGAATTGAAATTTTTGTATCCTTTATTTGGCCTTTACCATCTTGTGATAATAATTGCTCATACTTAGAAATATGTTCTTTATGTTTAGCCTGACGGCCTTTTGCGCTCATGTGAATCCATTCCAATTCCTTCTTCAAGGCTTTTCGACGTTCACTTTCACCTTTTTCTTCTAATGCTAAGCGATTTTCTTTTTGTTCCAGCCAGCTAGAATAGTTACCCTTAAAAGGAATGCCTTCTCCTCGGTCTAATTCCAAAATCCAACCTGCAACATTATCTAAGAAGTAACGATCGTGGGTAATGGCAATAATGGTACCTTCGTATTGTTGCAAATGTCTTTCTAACCATGCAACAGTTTCTGCATCCAAGTGGTTGGTAGGTTCGTCTAGTAATAAGATATCCGGTTTTTGGAGTAATAATCGGCAAAGTGCAACACGGCGGCGTTCCCCTCCAGATAATACATCAACTAATTGATCTGGGTCTGGACAGCGAAGTGCATCCATTGCTAATTCAAGGTTTGTATCTAAGTTCCATGCATCTGCCAAGTCTAGTTTTTCTTGAATCTCAGCTTGACGTGCACAAAGTTTATCAAAATCAGCATCTGGGTCTCCAAAGGCTTCATTTACTGCATCAAACTCTTTTAACAAAGCAGTAATTTCAGCAGCTCCCTCAGAAACAATTTCTTTAACGGTTTTACCATTTTCTAATTCTGGTTCTTGTTCCAAGTATCCGATGGAAAAACCAGGAAGCAAATTTGTTTCTCCGGTATAGTCGGTATCAAGGCCAGCAAAAATCTTAAAAAGTGAAGATTTACCAGAACCGTTTGCACCAATAACACCTATTTTTGCACCATAATAATAAGAGATACTAATGTCTTTTAGTACTTGTTTTGTGCCATAGGAACGAGAAACTCGGTCCATGGTATAAATAATTTTTTTGTCGTCGTATGTTGTTGCCATGTGGGAAGTATAGCAAAGAAAAAGGTTTGTTGGTAGCTACTTACCTACGCAAAACCGTGAGAATATATTCCCTAAAATATCGTCAGGGCTTACTTCTCCAGTTATTTCTCCAAGGAAACTGATAGCATCTTCTATGTCTTGAATAACTGCATCCATAGGTAAATCCATTTGAGGTGCAATAAGGGAGTGGTTAATGGAATCAAGAGCTTCTTCTACGGCTTTCTTTTGTCTTTCAGACCCCAAGCCTGTTTGATTTCTATCGGTTTGTAATCCAATGGTTAATGCTTTTTTTACTTGGCTGGTTAAATCTGAAACCCCAAGACCTTTTTTTGCACTAATTCCAACTATTCCGAAGAGTTTTTCGTTATGAGGAATTAGTACAGAATACTTGGTGTATTCAGGGGTTAAATCAATTTTATTCCATGCAAGAATTACGGGAATGTTGCTGGTATTTTGCAACAATTTAGTAATCATATGTACATCATCTTGGGAGGGACCTTTAGTGGAATCGATGAGATACAAAATTAAATCTGCATCTTCTGTTAACTCCAAGGTTCTTTCTACTCCTATTTGCTCAACAGTATCTTCTGTTTCTCGTAATCCCGCTGTATCAAAAAGACGGGCAGGGACACCATCAAATGAAATCCAACTTTCAATCCAATCCCGAGTGGTTCCATGAATATCA
>CALNCH010000284.1 GCA_937875245.1 uncultured Spirochaetaceae bacterium | reverse complement strand
TATGAATATTGTGACAATACTAAGATATCTTTCTTATGGAGCAGTAATTGCACTGTTGATTTCATTACCGGTACGGATAAAGAACTTCAGGAACAATGTTGGTAATTGCCAGCTCCTATTAACCAGAAAAAACTCACCTCTTTTTGTGTTTATTGCTATTTTTGCACCAGCTATGTTGGTAGTACTTTCCTTCCGCAGTTTTCCCTTGTATCTGACTGCAGTTTTAGAAGCCACCCCCATACTGGCCTTAGAAATATCTATTCGAGAAATGATTAATCGTAAATCAGCAGGAGTTTATGAAGAAATGTTGGTTGTCGATGGTCGCCGTATTAAAAAAGGGGATATTTTGGCTTTACCAACATTGGAGTGGGAAGAAAGCCCAAGCAAATCTTTGAAATTGGTGACAAAAACTGCTGGGGAAGTATTGGTTAATTTTGAAAATTTGGAAGAAAGAACTGCAACGGTTCAGATTATAAAGGATTGGGTATAAAAAAGGGCAACCATTTTCTGGCTGCCCTTCATATATATTAAACAGGAGTTTGCTTTGCAATAACTCCTGAGAAAGCAAAAGGGCATTCATAAAGAAAGCCCTTTTGAGTTAGGCGCCAAACAGAATCGAACTGTTGCATAACGGTTTTGCAGACCGCTCCCTTACCGCTTGGGTATGGCGCCGATTAGGTATCCACTATAACAAATTCAAAAAACTTTGTCTAGTGCTATATCTGTCTTGGTAACTAGTAGTAAACTGGTATTTTTTCTTGTATAATAGACTAACATTATGGAAAATAACTTTTTTGATGTAATTATTATTGGAGCCGGACCTGCTGGGTTAGCAGCGGCACAATATGCTACACGGGCGAACATGAAAACCCTCCTAGTTGAATCAAAAATCACAGGGGGACAAGCTCTGCAAATCATGAGCTTGGAGAATTTTCCCGGTCTATATCCTCCCGTTTCTGGAAACGATTATGTCGAGGCAATGATGCTTCAAGCTATACATTTTGGTGCAACTTTCGTAACAGTCAACATTTTTTCATTGGATAAAATAGGGGATACTTTCGTTTTAAAAACTGATAAAGAAACTTTTTCTTCATATACGGTAATAATTGCAACTGGTGCTGAACATCGAAAATTAGGGGCAGTGGGAGAGGCTGATTTTGTGGGAAGAGGAGTCTCTTATTGTGCTACTTGTGATGGTCCTTTTTTCAAAAATAAAAATGTGTTAGTTGTTGGAGGAGGAGATTCTGCTTGCGATGAAGCAATGTACTTGTCCTCTATTGCTTCTCAGGTAATTTTAGTTCATCGAAAATCACAATTTCGAGCTCAAGAACAAGTTGCTCAGCGAGTTTTTCAAAATCCAAAAATCACTGTTTTATTAAACACAATTGTGTTAGAAATACAGGGCACTGATCGAGTGGAAAAAGTGATAATTCAAAATACCCAAGAAGGTAAAAAGGAAGAACTTTCTGTTGCAGGAATTTTCATTTATGTGGGTATGAATCCACGAACAGCTTTAGTAGACATGCTACCAAAAGATGGAGAGGGGTATATCCTAACAGATGATAAAATGGAAACGGCTGTTAAAGGCCTGTTTTGTGCTGGGGATGTACGCTCTAAATCTTTTAGACAAGTAGTAACCGCTGTTTCTGACGGTGCAATTGCCGCAGATTCTGCTCAAAAATATGTAAGACATCAGATTTCAAAGGGATTAAAATAGTCATGATTGGAAAAAAGCCCCTTCTCTTTTTTTTGCTTTTACTCTGTGGTTTTTATTGTTTTGGACAAAACCCAACCTTAGAATTGCCAAGTAATATAACATTTTGGAGCGATTATCCTCATGATGTGTTAGCAGATGCACTGGTTCAAAGAATGACAAATGGTGAACTTTTAGCACAGATTCTTATGTTTGGGTGGTCTGGAGCAGAACCAACTCCTTTATTATTACAGTGGGTAGAACAAAGATCTTTAGGAAGTGTAAAGGTTTTCGGCTGGCAAACTGATGATTGCGAAGCAGTTGCCCGTGCTGTAGGATTAGTTCAAGAAAAAGCTCAAAATGGTCGTTTTCAAATACCTTTATATGTAGCAACAGATCAAGAAGGTGGTTGGATACGACATATTAAGGGTGCAACCAGTGATACTCCTGGAAACTTAGCTATTGGTGCTTCTGGGTATCCTATGGATGCATATTATTCTGGTTATTATATAGGACAAGAACTACGTGCTATGGGAGTTAATATGAATTTTGCTCCTACAGTTGACTTATATTCAAATCCACAATCTACTGTTATTGGCCCTCGCTCTTTTGGTTCCGACCCAGATTATGGAGGGGCGTTAAGTGCTTCTTATTCTGCAGGGAGTATGGATGCAGGAGTTATTCCCACTGCAAAACATTTTCCGGGGCAC
>CALNCH010000283.1 GCA_937875245.1 uncultured Spirochaetaceae bacterium | reverse complement strand
CCAATTACAGGGGAAGTTATTTGTGACGTTAATGAATATATCACTGACGAACTTGCTGAAAAAATTGATAATTCCGGTGTTGAATCTGTAAAACTACGAACAGTATTAACTTGTGAATCAAGACATGGTGTTTGTTGTAAGTGCTACGGAAGAAACCTTGCTCACAATAAAGTAATAGAAATTGGTGAAGCAGTTGGTATTATTGCAGCTCAGTCAATTGGTGAGCCTGGTACACAGCTTACTATGCGTACATTCCATGTTGGTGGTACTGCATCTAAAGTAAGTGAAGAAAATCGAATTGTTCTTAAATATCCAGTATTAATTTCATCTGTTTCTGGTACCCACGTAGAAATGGATGATGGTTCTTGGCTGTTCACTCGTAAAGGTCTAATAGAAGTAACTCGTGTAATTTCTGAATTTGCAATCCCTTCTGGTGCAAAACTTATTGTAAACACTGGTGATCGGGTTATGAGAAATGCACCTTTATTTGAAGTAAAAGGAAAGACTACTGTTTCAAATGATATTGCTAAGGTTGTGGTAAAAGATAACGTTATTTATTTAACAAGCAATGAATTGAAGATTGAAATTAAGAACGGTTCAACAATGTTTGTTAAAGAAGGACAGAAAGTTGCAGAAAATGAAACAATTGCAACCTTCGACCCATTCTCTGAACCTATTATTGCTGAAGTTTCTGGATATGTTCACTTTGAAGATATTATTCTTGGTTCAACTCTTGCAGAAGAATTGGATGAAGAAACAGGTAACATCGAAAAACGTATAACAGAATTGCACTTGGATACAAAGCAGCCTCGAGTTTTAATTACCGATGAAGCAGGTAATGAGTTAGGAAGTTATTACTTACCAGGTGGAGCTTATTTGTTAGCAGAAGATAATGCTAAGATTACTGCAGGTACAACCATTGCAAAAATGCTTAAAGAATCTTCAAAAACAAACGATATTACCGGTGGTCTTCCTCGTGTTTCTGAATTATTTGAAGCTCGTAAACCAAAATTGCCAACTGTATTGTCTCAAATTACTGGAACTGTACAGTTTAAGGGAGTAACAAAGGGTAAACGAGTCGTAGTAGTAGTTGATAAATACGGAAAGACTTTTGAACATTTAGTTCCAATGACAAAACGATTGCTTGTTCGTGATGGTGATACAGTTGAAGCTGGTGAAAAATTGTGTGATGGTGCAATGAACCCACATGATATTTTGGCAATTTCTGGAGAAAATGCATTGCAGAATTACTTGATGGATGAAATTCAGCAAGTGTACCGAATGCAGGGTGTAAATATCAACGATAAACATATTGGTGTTATTGTTCGACAGATGTTACGAAAAGTTGAAATCGTTGCCGTTGGAGATACCAGATTTATTTATGGTCAACAAGTAGATAAATACAAGTTCCATGAAGAAAATGACAGAGTTATGAGTGAAGGTGGACAACCAGCTATTGCTCGACCTATGTTCCAAGGTATCACAAAAGCATCATTGAATATCGATTCATTTATTTCTGCCGCTTCCTTCCAGGAAACAACTCGAGTTTTAACAAACGCAGCTATTGCTGGTGCAACAGATAATTTGCGAGGATTGAAAGAAAACGTAGTTATTGGTCATATGATTCCTGCTGGTACAGGTATTCGTTATTACAGCAATGTAAAGTTGTTTGACGAAAACTCAGCTGACCTTGATCTGCAGATGGATGAAATCCTAGAGAAGAGAAAGCTTGAAAAAGCAATGGAATCTCAAGTGGATGATGCAGGGTTTGAAACTGAAGAAGACTAAGTCTTTATAATGTCAGGGTAGGAAAATCCTACCTTGACATATACTTTGTTTTTTTGTTAAAGTATTCAAACTACTATTTTAGTATTTCGACCGGAGTGCTGTCCGGTTATAGATAGGAGAAAAAGGCAGATGCCTACAATTAATCAGTTAATTCGTCATGGACGAAAGACAGCTGCAAACGGAACTAAGTCTCCCGCGCTTGATTCCTGTCCACAAAAACGTGGAGTTTGCACACGTGTTATGACAGTAACCCCAAAAAAGCCTAACTCAGCTTTGCGTAAGGTTGCTCGTGTTCGTTTAAGTAATGGTATTGAAGTTACAGCATATATTCCTGGTATTGGTCACAATCTTCAGGAACACTCTGTAGTTCTTATTCGTGGTGGTCGTGTTAAGGATCTTCCTGGTGTTCGCTATCATATTATTCGTGGTACAAAAGATACATTGGGTGTAGATGGCCGAAAACGTGGTCGATCAA
>CALNCH010000282.1 GCA_937875245.1 uncultured Spirochaetaceae bacterium | reverse complement strand
TGATAGGAATAAACTACCTTACTCTCTTTATGTTCTATGGGATATATCACTTGTTCTTGAATAACACGCTTCTTATTGTCATATTTCCAATTAGAAACAACTGTCAGTTCTGTTTTCCAATACTCTTGTCGTAAAAGAAGTCCCATCTCATCATAAAAACGAAGCTCTTTTTCCTTATTTGTGGGAAATATTTTTTCCGATTTGGTTGGAAACATTTCATTCTGCACATAGCTGTAAGTGGTAATACTGAAAACTGCTTCTTTCTTAGTATCAAATACAACTTCTTCTACCAATCTCATTCTCTCATCATAGGTAGATTGAGAAAAAAAATTCTCCTCATATCGAATAAATTTACCCTGTTCTAAATCTACTAATAAATTTCCATCTTCGTCAGTAAATCTTCGCAAATAATTCTCTTTATCCCTTATGGTTTGACCATTTAAATATAATAAAAAAAAGGAGAGAAAAATAGAGAAAAAAAACCGATTAGAGAAAAGGGGTTTACCCATGTTAATTACCTAAAAACTCTGCAACGTATTCTTCTGGAGAAAAGGGTTTTATATGTTGATAATCTTCTCCAAATCCTACATAGGCAACAGGAATTCCTAATTCTTTTCCTAAAGAAAAGGCCACTCCACCTTTTGCAGTAGAATCATATTTTGTAAGAATAACAGCGTCCACTCCAACAGCTTCATGAAATACTTCTGCTTGTCGAAGGGCATTCTGTCCGGTAGTAGCATCTAATACCAATATTTTTTTATAACAACCCTTACTTGCTTTGGATTCAGCAACACGATCAATTTTTTGTAATTCCCGAACTAAATTTTCCTTGTTATGAAGCCGTCCTGCTGTATCAGCTAAAACTAATCCACCACCTTTAGCCGCCACCGCTTCTGAGGCATCAAAAACCACAGCAGAAGGATCAGAACCATGTTGATGTGCAACCACTCTTATATCCAAACGCTTTCCGTGAATTTCTAATTGCTCTATAGCAGCGGCTCTGAATGTATCTGCGGCTGCTAATACCACATTTGGAACACCTTTGTTTTTATACCAACCTGCTAGTTTTGCTACAGAAGTAGTTTTTCCAACTCCATTAACCCCTAATATCATGTATACATTGACTTTATTTGGCTCAGGTTGTAAATCAATAGTTTTTACTTGCTCTAAAAGCAGAGAGGCAAGAATCTTTTTCATCTGTTCTTCGTCGGTAATTTTTTCTGCCTTACATCGTTTCTCTAATTGATCAACCATCTCAAAAGCCGGCTTTGCTCCAAAATCACCTTCTACTAATATATCTGATAAATCTTCAAAAAAAGTTTCTTTGTCTTTATTACCATTTAAGGAAAATAAGTTTTTTAGTTTTTCAGCAAATCCCATACGAGCCATACAAATCTCCTATAAAAAATCACACTACTCTACGTATATTTCTTGTGGAAGAACTTTATTTACATTGAATATATATCTACCAAGTTGAATTGCAAAATTTATTCCTAAACCAACTGAAATCCCCGTAGTTAGTAAATAGGTTTTTTCTGTTGAGTTTATTCCAGTTCCTGAACTATATCCCATAGACCAGGAAGTATATTCATTAACATAATTACCGTAAGAAATCATAGAAAAAGGCAAGGATATTAAAAATAAACCGTAGGAACTATACATTCTTTTCCTGCTTTTTTCAATGAGCATACTTAAGTCCTTAACAGGCTGTTCTAAAGGGACTACATAAGAATTATCACTTTCCAAAACAGTATTTTTTCGCCCTTGCACATAAAAAAATGCACTGGATAAATCCGGCAATAGTATTTGACCCCATACAGGTAATCCATTTACATAACCAGTTGAGGGTAGTCCATTCAAAAAAATCTCATTATTTTCATCAGAACTTTGAAAAATCAAATTTACTGGAATTTCTTTTTCCATGGTGACCACAACCCGATATTTTTCTTTTCCGGTAAAGTTCCAATTTATTATTCGTGTTTTATACCCCGGTGCATCTATCCAAATTGAATGATACCCTTCCGGTACTATTGCATATTCTTGGTTTCTATTAAAAATACTGTCATCGATTTTGATAGTCACCGAAGAAATATTTTCTGACTGAATATCGAATGACAGTTGAACCATTTTTCTGTTGGTAATATAGGCTGCTAATTCGGAACTAATATCTTCAGCAATTTGTTCAAAATTTAGAAAAGAACCGGTTTTAACAATTTCTTTTTGTACCCTGTTTCCAGGATAAAGCAAAAGCTGTACTTCGATGCGTACAAAAGAATTAACTTCTTGAATGGAACCTGTTATTAGTCCATCTAAATCTGTCACTTTTTCTTTTTGTTGATATAAAAGGGAAGCGTCATTTTTCCAAAAACTAATAGCTTCATAAGTATCTGGATAAACAGAAGATTCCAGTTGTAAAAAAGAATCTTGTATGTTTGTGTAAGAATGTAGTAATTCTTGAATTTCTTTTTCCAGTAACCCTATTTCTTTTTTAGACTGGGATGTTATTCCCTCATTAAATAAAATTGAATCTCGACTAAGAACCTTTTGTTGAATCGTTGTAAAAAGTGCCCCTCGATTCTTTTCCAATTCTTCCGTTTTTCTATCTCTCCATTCTTCTGTATCAACACGTCTCTTTTCTGGCAAACTAATATTTTCTAAAATCAACAGGGGGAGTTGTTCTGACATTGAAGAAACTATGCTACTTTCTGTTTTTCCTTTTATTTCAAAAGCAGTAGCTCCTAAAATCCAAGAAGATTCAGCAAATAGAGTGGATGCTATAAAAAAGAGGAAAAAAAAGGAAAGCTTACACTTCATCCCCATCGTCTCCCATGGGTAGCCCTTTCCATTTTGCGGCCAAATAAGATTCAATAAAGGAATCAATATTTCCGTCCATAACAGATTGAATATTTCCCACTTCGTGGCGAGTACGATGATCTTTTACCATGGTATATGGCTGGAAAACATAGGATCTAATTTGATTTCCCCAGCTAATATCTTTCTTTTCTTGTGAAAACTTTGAATTTTCTTTTTCTTTTTCAGCTTTGTAATATTCATACAGCCGAGCTTTTAACATACTCATAGCAGTTTGTCTATTCATTGTCTGACTTCGCTCTGTTTGACAAGCAACGACAATACCAGTGGGGATATGAGTAAAGCGTACTGCAGAATCCGTTTTGTTAACGTGCTGACCTCCGGCTCCTCCGGCTCGATAGGTATCTACTCTTAAATCTTCCGGTCGAATTTCAACTTCAATACTATCATCCAAGACAGGAAATACATATACAGAAGAAAAAGAAGTATGCCGACGGGCATTAGAATCAAAGGGACTAATACGAACCAAGCGATGAATACCTGCTTCTGATTTTAGGTATCCATAGACATAATCACCACTTACTTGCATGGTAATAGATTTTATACCACCTTCTGCTTCTAAAATATCTACGGTTTCTAATTTATACCCTCGTCTTTCTGCCCAACGAGAATACATTCGGGCTAACATTTGAGCCCAATCGCAAGCTTCAGTTCCACCTGCTCCAGCATGAATTGTTAAGAAAGCACTATTTTTATCAACTTCATCAGATAATAAATTTAAAATACTAAGCTTTTCGTAGGTTTCAGAAGATTTTTGTAACAAATCCTTTATTTCTGTTTCTAAACTAGGATCCCCGGTTTCTGAGGCTAATTCGTACAGGGTTTCTAAATCATCCATAGAAGTAATTAACTCTTTCCATGGCTCAATTCTATTTTTCAGTAATTTTATTTCTGATAAAACTTTTTCTGCTTTTTTAGGATCATCCCAAAAGGTATTTTCTCCTGTAAGAGCTTCTTTTGTTGCTATTTTTTTTTCAATAAGAGGAACGTCAAAGACGCCCCCAAACGGACAAAATTTCTTCTTTTAATGAAGAGATAGGTAATTTAAAATCTTCTAACATATAAACTCCCTGAGTTTTTTTATTTTAAGGATTCTGTAGGTGGACGTAGAATACAACGCTTCCATTTTTTCTTTTGCAACTCTGTGATAGCCAGCAAACCTTCTACTGGATATTGATAAATACGAAGAGTATCATAATAGTCAGTAGCGGAATCAAGATCTTTTTTTAAAGTATGAAGACGTTTTTCGGTCAAACCGGTATGTTCCCAACAAGCTCTTTGAACTTTAACAAAGCCATATTGAGATAAAATTGATACTAAGGCCCGAGAGGAATCAACTCCCCCTGGATCAAGAACTACAGAAACAAACATACTAAAGAATAAAATAAAGATCCTATCTTGTCAAACGCTGAATTTTACTCCATTATATGTAGTATGAAACCTAGTATTTTTCTTCTTATTATCAGTGTTCTTTGTAGTAATCTATTTGCTTTGGAATATAGGCCCCTTATTTCAAATCTCGAAGCTGAAACTTCTGAAAACAACACAGAAATAGTATTAACTTGGACCCAAATGCCAGAACAAGTAGTAGAAAAAATACAAAATCTCTTCGTATATCGTTCTACAACAGCATTTTGCAAAGCTAGTCAACTAACTCAAGACAATTTAATTGCAACATTGGACGTAAATAAAACAACATTTTCAGATACGGTAAAAGATTATAAGAACTATTACTATGCCATAATAGCAGAGCTTATAGATTCATCAGTCTACGATATTATGATACCCAGTGTTAATACTACTGTATATCCAGTTGGATTAGCCGCTAAAGAAGACCTTCCCCTTTTACCCCTTAGTGAACAAGAAAAAAAGCCTTCCCTTTCCAGTTCAGGATTACGTGAAGCTCCTCTTCCCTATCTCCAAGTTTTACCAAACCAAGCAGAAGAAAATACGGAAACAATTCCTGATCAAGTTTTGAATAAGGCAAAATCATTGACAACAAGTACGGTTATTCGAAAGTTGCCCTCTCCTGATATTTTTCCTGAAGAAAAAGGAGATAGAGGTACTATGGGTGATGATTATGTTCTTTTTTCAATTATTGATGCTTTTTTTACTCGGGGAGACTGGAAGTCTGCAAATAAGGAACTAGAAAAATTCGTACAAATGAACCGAGATGAAAAGGTTTTATCTCGTGCATATTATTATCTTGGCCAAGCAAATTACTTCTTGGGAAATACACAACTGGCTCTCTCTTATTTTATGAAAGCAGAAAAAGAATTCTCACATCAATCAAAGAAATGGATTCAAGAAGTACTATCTCAATAATTATCTAATTGATTGAATAATTGAATACAATGGAGTTACTTGCTTTTCAACTTGGGGAGCAACAGCTGGTTCTTTTTTCGATTTTTTCTCAGATTGAGTAACTTTGTTTTCTTCTACTTCTACAAAAGGTATTATTTCATCCCCTACATTAATTAAATCGTAGAATCCTTTTTGAACCAAAATTCCCTGGGATATTTCTTCTCCCACTGCAACTATGGTAACTGTTCCTAATTCATTAGCGGTAGGATACACAATACCTAATCCTGTATCAGAAGATGAAATTGAACCCTTTTTCAAAATAGTAAATTTTGAATCAGCGGTAATACCGTCTTTTCTTCCTACATCAAGTAAAACAACAGAAGCCTTTCGGTCAATTATTTTCCCCCGAACTGGGATTTTTAAGAGTAAATCTTGTTTCAATTTTTCAAGAGCAAAAAAGTAACGATCGTTTCCGGTGCGGTATACCGTAAAAGTATCTGCTAAATTTCCTGTATTGGCAGAATACAACTGTGCCACGATACGTAACTCTCTGTCTGTTTCAGAAACAGTGAGCAAAAGAAAATAATCTTGTTTTGCAAGACGGGCATTTTTAAAAGCTTCTCCGTAACCAGAAACCGCAGTACTAGCAGCTTCTACCTTAACAGTTGAACTGGTGGAGCAAATATCTGCAAATAACGAAGCAGTTATTTCCTGACTCATCTGGTGAGTTAAGGTGAAAGGAGACTTTTGGCAATATACTCCCAATGACCAACGTACTTTATTAATATAAAAAGGATCTATACCCCATTGTAAGGGCAAACTATTCTCTAATATTCGTGAATAGGATTCTATGATATCTGTAACTGAAGTTTGATTATATCCTTGTGAAACAAGAAATTGTAGTTGCGATAAATAAGATTCAGGATATCCTTCTCTCAGTAAGGCTTGCCCATAAGCTAATCTTGCTCTTTGATTTTCCGGATGAATACGCAAAGCCCTCTGATATTCAAAAAGGGCTTGAGAAGACATATATCGCTGTTCATAGACTTTTGCTTTTTCAACATGAACACTTGCCCAAGTCTCTCGCCGTTCATCTTCTATTTCTAGATTGGTACAAACAATTAATTCTAGTAAGCCTCTCATCAGTTCGTCTTGGGGAGAAACTGCTAACCCACCTTCTAAAGCCGCAATACTTTCTTCTATTCGTAATAATTGTTTTAAACTAAGACCTTTAAGATACCACGCATTCCCATTATTTCTATCTTGAGAAATTATATAGTCGCAAATATCAATAGTGTTTTGATACTCTTGTTTTTCAAACAAAACACCCGCTAAAAGAGAATATGCTTCAATATATTCTCCTTTAAGCAAAATTGCTGTTCTAATAGATTCTTCTGCGGCATCATATTTTCCTTGAAT
>CALNCH010000281.1 GCA_937875245.1 uncultured Spirochaetaceae bacterium | reverse complement strand
ACCTAAGGAGTGAGTAATCATAATTACTGCAGTCCCTAAACGAGCAGTTAAATCCTTCATTAAATCAAGAATTTGAGCTTGAATGGTAACATCAAGAGCACTTGTTGGTTCATCTGCAATAAGAATTTCTGGATTACATGAAAGTCCCATAGCAATCATTACACGCTGACGCATACCACCGGAAAACTGGTGAGGATAACAATCAATTCGTTCTTCCGCTGCAGGAATACCAGCTAGTTTAAGCATTTCTATGGCTTTTACCTTTGCAGCTTTTTTGTCCAGTTTTTGGTGTAATATAATTGTTTCAATCATCTGGGTTGAAATTCGCAAAAATGGGTTTAAGCTAGACATAGGATCTTGGAAAATCATGGATATTTTATTTCCACGAATATTCTGAATTTGTCTATCATTCATTTTAAGAATATCTTCACCATGAAAAAGGACTTCACCACCTTCAATTTTACCGGGAGTAGTAACTAAATTCATGATAGAAAGGTTTGTAACACTTTTTCCGGAACCTGATTCACCTACAATACCTACTGTTTCACCTTTGTGTAAGTCAAAAGTAATGCCATCAACAGCCTTTACAATGCCTTCATCAATGTAAAAATAAGTTTGTAGTTTTTTTACTTGTAAAATGACTTCATCAGTCATATTAGTTTTATTATCTAGATCTGACATATGTCACTTCCTTATGTTCGGTTTTTACTTTGTGGGTCAAAAGAATCTCTGAGACCGTCACCTAAAAAGTTCATGGCGAAAAGGAAGACAGTCATTACAAGAGCTGGAACAATTAACAGCCAAGGATATAATTCCATTCCCTTAACACCTTCAGATACTAAAGATCCCCAAGAAGCCAAAGGTGCAGAAACACCAAGTCCTAAGAAGGAGAGGAAACTTTCATTCATAATAAAGGAAGGAAGAGAAAGAGAAGAATATACAATAATAATACCTAAACAGTTTGGAAGTAAGTGTTTCCATATGATTCGCCAAGGACTGGCACCCATTGATTTTGCAGCTTCAACAAATTCTGAGTTTTTTAAACTGATAATTTGCCCTCGTACCACACGAGCAATAGTAAGCCAAGAAACAAGAGCAATTGCTATAAATAAAATAAAAATGTTTCTTCCTAAAATAGCCATCATAATGATAACGATAAGCATGTAAGGAAGCCCATACATAATATCTACGAATCGCATTATAAGATTGTCCAACCAACCACCTGCATAACCGGCAATAGCACCCATAATAACACCAATTAACAGTGCAGTTATTGTTCCTAACATACCAATTGCAATAGAAATACGACCACCATATATAATTCGAGAAAGAACATCTCGTCCAAGGTTGTCTGTACCTAAAATATAGTGTTTTTGGTGAACAGGATTTGTCTTAATATCTGCCTTCATTTGGTCAATTTCAGCTTGCTCAGCTGCATTGTAAGTTGTACGTTTTTCTTTGGCCATAACTTTTTCAAGATATGCCATACGTTGTTTTAACATAACTTCACCGGCAGGTTTAAAAGATGGTGGAAGATAAGTATGATCCAAAACTTGTTCTTCGTATGGATGAATAGGTAAAATTGGAGCAAAAATAGAAATTAATATATATGCAGCAACAATCCAAAGTCCAATTAAAGCCATTTTGTTTTTCTTGAGCCGTTTCCATGCATCATCCCACAGAGAAACAGGTTTCATGTATTGATTAAATTCATTTACAGCTGCATCAGCTTTTTTATTTGTAAAAAATGAAAACATTCCTGGCCTCCTTTATTTGTATGATATGCGTGGATCTAACAGACTATATACAATGTCTACCACAAAGTTCATAAGAACCAGAATAAGTGAATATACAACTACAGTTCCCATAATAAGAGTGTAGTCTCGGTTTAGTGCAGATTTTACGAAGAAGTTACCTAATCCAGGTACTAAGAAGATTTGTTCTACAACAACAGAACCAGTAACAATACCTGCAAAAGCAGGGCCTAAGTAACTAACAACAGGTAACATTGCACCTTTTAAAACATGTTTTCGAATAACAACAGATTGTCTTAATCCTTTTGCTCGGGCTGTTCGAATGTAATCAGAACGAAGAACTTCAAGAATGCTAGCACGACTTAAACGTGCAATATATGCAAAGTAAGGAAAGGAAAGTGTAATAGCTGGCATAATAAGAGTTTTGAGACCAGCACGGCTGAAAATCCAGCCTGAAGTAGGTAACCATTGTAATTTCATTGCAAAAATTAACATCATTACCGGACCTACTACAAAGAGAGGAATCGATATTCCTACAACGGCAATAGACATAGAGGCATAATCCATCCATGTATTTTGTTTAAGTGCCGATATAATTCCTACTAAAACACCAAAGATAAGTGCAATTAAAAGAGCAGTAACACCTAAAATCATAGAATTAGGTAAGCTAGTAAAAATTAATTCATTAACAGTGTAATCTTTATTTTTAAATGAGGGACCCAAATCCCCTTGTAAAATGTCTCCCATATAACGAACGTATTGCTTTACCAATGGTTCATCCATATGATATTTTTTCAGCAAATTCTGCATAACTTCTTCGGTAACTTTTTTCTCACTGGAAAAAGGACCACCGGGTGCTAAACGAATGATAAAAAAGCTGAAAGTAACAATTAAGAACATCGTCGGAATAATACTTAATAACCGACGAAACGCAAATTTTCCCATATAATGCCTCTGGTTAAATATAGTGCTTTTTTTTCAATAAAGCCTTGAACTACAATTAAGTAGTTCAAGGTTTAAAGAGAGGCTGTATTTTTTCAATTACAGCAAAAAGGAAGAATAAACTTCCTTGTTAAATTACTTTGCCTTAAGTCCAACGTATGGGTGGATATCAAGAGTATTGGTATACCAACCATCCCATTTTGTAAGGTCAATCATGTTCTGTGATACATAGTAGTAGAATGGAATTAAACACTGATCTTGAGTCATTAAGATCTCTTCTGCCTGCATAAGAACTTTCATACGAGCTTCTCCAGCTGGCATTGTTGCAGCTTGTGCAATTAATGCATCGTATTCTGGATTTGAATAACGACCATCGTTGTTACCACTTGTTGTAGTTACCAATTCGAGGAAGTTAGATGCATCTTGATAGTCTCCTACCCAACCAGCACGTGCAATCTGGAAGTTGTTGCTCTGTCGTGTGTCAAGGAAGGTTGCCCATTCAAGGTTAGCAAGTTCGATATCAATATTTAATGTTTTTTTCCAAGCTTGCTGTACCCATTCTGCAATTTTCTTGTGCCCTTCGTTGGTGTTGTAAATTACAGTCATTTTTGGGAAGCCTTTTCCGTTAGGATAACCAGCTTCTGCAAGAAGTTTCTGTGCTTCAGCAACGTTATATGCATTTCCCTTTGCAGGTGTATAACCAGGCATTGGTGGGCAGAATGCGTTTGCAGGAATCTGTCCGGCTTTTGTAACTTTGTCTACTAATTCTTGTCGGTCAAGAGCCATTGTTAATGCTTTTCGTACACGAACATCTTTAAGAATAGGATCATTCATGTTGATATAATAGTAGTAAGAAGAAAGCTGTGGAGAAACTTGGTAGTCATCACGAAGTTTAATTTCGTCCAACATATCAAGTGGAACTGATGTACCCCAGTCTAATTCACCATTCTTGTATTTCTGGTGAGCTGTTGTTTCATTTTCAATAGGAAGGAATGTAATCCTTGAGAGGAATACATTCTTTTTGTTCCAATATTTCTCATTAGGAATTACAGTAACTTTTTCCTGTGGAACCCAGTTTTCCAATACGAAAGGACCGTTTCCAACAAAATTACCAGGTTTAATCCAGTCTGAACCGAATTTTTCCATAGCGTGTAATGGAAGAGGAGCGAATGAGTAGTGAGCCATCATGTCGATAGCATAAGCTACTGGTCCAACTAATGTAATTTCTAATGTTTTTTCATCAATTGCTCGAAGTCCTACAGCTTCTTTAACTGCTTTACCAGCATTGTAATCAGCAGCACCTTTGATAATCATTGCAGGCATATAAGCATATTCTGCAGCTGTTTCTGGTGCCATGTAGTACAACCAAGAATCAACGAAGGTTTGTGCAGTGATTTTTACACCGTCACTCCATGAACAGTCACGAAGTTTAAATGTAACAACGTCTTGAGTAGCGTTTCTACTCCAGCTTTCTGCAACGCCAGGAATAGCATCACTTG
>CALNCH010000280.1 GCA_937875245.1 uncultured Spirochaetaceae bacterium | reverse complement strand
CAAAACAGTAGAACGATTAGAAGATGTAATTGGGGATCTTGATATTTTGTATATGACACGAGTTCAAAAAGAACGGTTTTTCAATGAACAGGATTATATCCGATTGAAAGACAGTTATATTTTGGATAACGAGAAAATGAAATTAGCAAAAGATAATATGATTGTTCTTCATCCACTACCTCGTGTAAATGAAATTGCTCAAGAAGTTGATACAGATCCAAGAGCTGCATATTTCAAACAGGTTAAATATGGTATGTATGCTCGTATGGCTTTAATTGCAAAATTAACAGGAGGGCTATAATGCTAAACGTTGATACTATAAAAAATGGATTGGTAATAGATCATATTAGAGCAGGAAGTGGACATCAAATTTTTTCATGGCTTGGATTAGATAAGGCAAGTTTTTGTGTTGCTTTGATTTTGAATGTGCCATCAAGTAAACATGGGAAAAAAGATATTATTAAAATTGATAATATAATTAATGTTGATTATTCTGTTTTAGGCTTTATCGATCCTAGTATTACTGTAAACGTAATTGTAGAAGAAAGGGTAGCAAAGAAAATTAATCTTACATTACCGGAACGAGTAGAAAATGTGATAAAATGTAAGAACCCACGTTGTATAACAAGTACTGAACAATATATCCCTCATGTGTTTAGACTTGTTGATAAAAAAAGAGCCGAATATCATTGCGAGTATTGCGATGAGTTATATCGAGCAGGGGTTGGAGAAGTATTTTAATGATTATAATTCATGATGTATTACTAGTTGACGCTGAGCAAAAAAAAAAAGGTGCTGTTGTTATCGAGAATGGTCTAATAACCCATGTTATAACAAAGGAATCTGGTAATGTTGTTTCTGTGATGAAAGAATTGGGCGATAAAGCTATTTTTAATGCAGAACTTATTGATGGCGACGGTTTACATTTAATGCCTGGTTTTATAGATATGCATGCACATTTTAGATATCCAGGACAATGTGAAAAAGAAGATTTAAGTTCTGGATCAAAGGCCGCCGCTAAAGGTGGATACACTACAGTCTTTTTGATGCCCAACACCTCTCCTGTTGTATCAGATTTAGAAACTACTATAGCAATTAATAGGGAAGTTATAGACATTGGTTATATTCGAGCTTTTCAAACAATGAGTATAACCAAGGATTTTGATGGAAAAAACACAAATCACTTAGATGGCCTTGTAAACAAAAATCATTATGTTCCCGTTATTACAGAAGATGGGAAAGATGTAATGTCAGAAGATGTAATGAGAGAAGCTATGATAAAGGCTGCAAAAGCTGATGTTATTGTTTCTTGTCATTGTGAAGATCCCTCTCTTGTTCCCCAAGCCAGCGAATTAAGAAAAGAGGGAAAATTTGCAGAAGCAGAAGCTGTATTGGCTGAAGCTGAAAACAGTATGACAATACGAAATTTATCTTTGGCACAAGAAACAAATTGTAAAGTTCATATAGCTCATGTAAGTACAGCGGTTGCTATTGATGCAGTTCGACAAGCAAAAAAGAACTGTCCTAGTGGTAAAATTAGTTGCGAAATTACCCCCCACCATTTAGCACTCAACAATGAAGGAAGTTTAATCTCTGAATTAGTTAATCCTCCCTTGCGTTCAGAAAAAGATCGTCAAGCATTATTACACGGAGTTGTTGACGGTACTGTTGATATGATAGCAACGGATCATGCACCTCATACCATGGAAGATAAGAAAAATGGGGCTTGTGGATTTTCAGGAATAGAGCTCGCTTATAGTATTTGCAACACAAATCTCGTACATACTGGACTTATTTCAGAAGAAAAACTTTCGGAGTTAATGTCTAAAACCCCTGCTTGCAAATTGGACGGAAGAGCCGGATTAATACAGAAAGGCTATCTAGCAGATTTAGTTTTGGTAGATCCAGATTACGAATTTACAGTTACCTCAGAATTAGTACAGAAAGGCTTTTCAAAAGGAAAATATACTCCTTTTATTGGTAAAAATCTAAAAGGTATTGTTGTACAAACTTTTTTGAAAGGTAAGTGTACCTATAAAAAAGATCAGATAATATAAAAAAACCCTTCAGAAGAGTCCAAGTACACTACGGCACAAAAATTACCTGCCTACCGTTGCTTCATTCCTGATCTGGCGGGGTTTGGCAAGAATTCCTTGCATAGGACCTGGACTCATCCAAAGGGTCTTAAAAAATCGAAAAGCAGAACGGAGAGAGGGGGATTCGAACCCCCGGTACCTTGCGGTACGCAACCTTTCCAAGATTGTACCATAGACCACTCGGACATCTCTCCAAAATATATCTTATAATACAAAAAAAACTTGTTTATGAAAACAAGTTCTCAAGTATAAAAAAACCTAACATTTCGAATC
>CALNCH010000279.1 GCA_937875245.1 uncultured Spirochaetaceae bacterium | reverse complement strand
TGTTAGCATTACAGCAGCGTCCATCTCTGTCATAGAATCACAAACACGGCCAACCAATGCATTTCCGGTTATTCCAGACAATCCGTCAGAACCACCACATTTCATACCAATAACTAATTCACTTACAGGAACATCTTCTCTTCTTGCTTTGCTAGCATATTCAGCTAACTGAGTCAGCAATGCTCGTCCGTCTTCAATTTCATCTTGTGATTCTTGAGCTATTAAAAACTTTACACGGTTTTCGTCATAGGAGCCCAAGATTTCTTTAAATTGTGCAATAGTATTATTTTCACAACCCAAACCAAGAACTAAAACACCGCCAGCATTAGGATGCTGTACTAAGTTTGCAAGAATTTGGCGAGTTTTTGCATGATCTTCTCCCATTTGTGAACATCCATATGGATGGGTCCATGCAAAAACACCTTCGATACCGCCATCTTCTCTTGGGCCTGGTTTTCCATTACAGAATTCCCCGTTTGCCCAAGAAGATAAGCTTTCTGCTATTTTGTTTACACAGCCAACAGTAGGTACAATCCAGATTTCATTTCTGATTCCAACTTTTCCGTTGTCACGTTTATAAGCTTTAACAGACGGAGTATCTTTTACTTTCTTAGCTTCCCATTCTGCAAAAGCTTTTTTTGCCTTTTCTTCATCGTATTGATAAGATGCAGTTTCTGAAAGTAATGTTTTTATGTTGTGGACATGAACGTGTTCCCCCACAGCAATTTTTGCCTTTGCACCACCTATTGGGTATCCGTATTTTATTACTTTCTCGCCTTCTGCAATATCACACAATGCAAATTTATGACCGGCTGGAATATCATTAATTAAAGTGATTTTAAGAGTAGCTTCTGATGCTGCCCCTTCAACAGTTACTGTAGTTCCTTTTTTCAAAGGTTCTAAAGCAACTGCTACCACGTCATCTGGATGTATTTTAATAACACTTTTGGCTGTTGTACTCATTCTATTTCCTTATAAGTTCACAAATTCTGTAATTGCTTGTTTCATTCCTTTAGATTGGATTTCAATAAAGGCGGCAAGAACAGCATTTTCCAATACAGCACTTTTTGACAAATCTTCTGCCCAGAATGCGGTATTTGATAAAACAGCTTTTACAATTGTTTTTGCACCTTTTTCAGTTGATGCATTATTTTCTGCGTATAAATCTTCAAAGAAATGTAATACGTCTTCATCATCTTTTATAAGAAAGTCTACGCCATTTCGAGTGCCTTTCATTGCTCTGTCTTTAACATTAACACCTTTATAAAATGAAATTAATGAAGCAATAGAAAAACTAAGGGCAGGAGGAATTTTCCCCTTCTTTTCGATATAACCAATAACAGATGGGAGATCTCGAGTTTTGAATTTAGAAGTTGAATTCAAAGTGATATCTAACAACATATGTCTGATATAGGGGTTTGCAAATCTTTCAAGAACATCTCCCGCATAATTTTCAAGGGCTGCTTTATCGCCATCCATTGAAGGAATAATTTCCTCAAAAAGACCTTTTTTAAGATATGCCATGATTATAGGATCTTTGATACTTTCTTCTACAGTATCGAGCCCATATTGAAATGCTGCAGGAACAAACATTGTATGAGCACCATTTAAGATTCGAACTTTTCGTGTCCGATAAAAACTCATATCATTTGTCCAGATAACATTTAATCCAGCATCTGCTAATGGAAATTCTTTTTTCAAAGATTCAATGTCACCCTGTGTTTCAATTACCCATAAGTGAAAAATTTCTGCAGCAACTAATAAGTTGTCTTGATATCCTGCTTTTTCACATAATTCAGCTGCTTCATTTTTAGGGTAACCTGGAACAATGCGGTCTACTAAACTGTTACAGAAAACACAAGCTTCATCCAACCAAGCTAAGAAAGCTTCACCTAACTTCCATTCTTTTGCATACTGAACAACAAACTGGTGTAATTTTTCACCATTTTTTTCAATTAATTCACAAGGAATAAAAACCAATCCCTTTGTTGTATCTCCATTAAAAGCCTTAAAACGGTGATACAAAAACTGTGTTACCTTTGCAGGGAAAGATGCAGGTGGAGTTTGTTCTAAAGTACAACCTTCTGCATAAGAAATTCCGGCTTCTGTAGTATTAGAAATAACAAATCGTAAATCTTTACTGGATGCATACCCAATGTAATCATCAAATTGTTCATAAGCGTTTAAACATTTGCTTGTTGAAGTAATTGTTCTTAAATCACAAACAGCTTCACCCTTTTGAATACCACGAAGAACAGTTGTGTACAAACCTTTCTGTTCGTTTATCATGCCAGCCATACCCTGAGCTAAAGGTTGTACCATAACTACATTTCCGTTAAACCCAGTTTTTTCATTTGCAATATCAATTTGCCAATCTACGAATGCTCGAAGAAAGTTTCCTTCTCCAAATTGCAATACTTTTTCAGGCCTTGCAACTGTCTTTTTCACTTCAACAATAGACTTCATAATGTATCTCCTTCTAAATCATGGCTAATGCCAACATATAATCTCTACAATATCCAACTTATAATACACAGCTTTATATCTGGATTCCATTGTCATTTACGGTATCTTTTTGAATAAAAACGACACCACATAAGGCTGCCAACGTTTGTTGAAACACAATTCCGATAACTACAGGAATCGAAACACGTGGCTCAAAACAGGTTATTGCCAAAACAAAAGCAGCACTTATATTTCTCATACCACCAGAAAACATAAAAGCAGTATGTTCTTCCCTAGTATGTTTTAAAAGTTTTGATCCTAGATGAGAAAAAAAGAATCCCAAAAAGGATAAAACTAAACAAACTAAACCTACATATAAAAACTCAAGCTCAAAAGAATGAATTGAATCTCTAATTTTACTTGAATTAAGAACAATAACTATGAATAATCCAATTTTCCCTAAGGGTTTACAAACTGGAGTTATTTTTTTTTGAACTTTTCCATGAGTAAAATGATTTGTTAAGACACCAATTATCGAAGGAATTACCACCATCCATAATAAAGAAAGCAACATTCCCCTTCCATCAATTGCAACAGTTTTACCCATATACAGTTTTACAATACCAGGAGTAATAACTGGTGCTAAAATGGTGTCTAATAAAATTAAACTAATAGTTAATGGAACCTTTCCATTGTAAATGACTGTCCAAACAGTGGAAGATACCGCAACCGGAATTGAAAAAAGAAGGATAAACCCAGTCACAAAACTTGAATCATTTGGAAAACAAAGAGAACTTACACCCCAAACAACAAAAGGTATAATTCCATGAAAAATTAATAAGAACACAACTATTGTTAAGGGTTTCTTCGCCACTTCTTTAAAATCTGAGAGTTTAATAGTAATTGTATTTGAAAAAGTGATAAATGCAAAAATCCAAGTAACAGTCCAGGTAATTGAAGAAAGAGAGTTTCCAAGTAACAATCCCAATACTACTCCTGTAGGAGTTAAAATTGGCATCAATTTATCTAGAGATGTATTAATATTAATTAATTTTTTTTGAAACATTGTTTCAAAATTATACCTTGTAAAATTTTACATGTCAATATAAAATGGGAACAGGTATATATGATAGGTAATCAGAATTGTAAACATATTGGATGTATATTAGCAAATATTCACACAGGATCGGCACAAAATTTGTGGTCCTCTATAACAAATGAAGCAAGCAAAACCTCAGATGCCTTTTTTCTTTTTCCTGGTGGAAAATTAAACTCCCGAAATGATTCTGATTATTTACGTAATAGTATTTACTCTTTAATTAATCCCGAAAATTTTGAGGGACTTATAAGTTGGAGTTCTGCTATTGGAGGAGCTGTTTCTCTTTCAGAATTATCTTTATTTCATAAACAATTTGAACGTATTCCCTATGTAACTATATGTCATAAAATGCCAAATCATCCTAATATTTCTTTTGATGCATATACTGGTATGTATAATTTGGTTACTCATTTTATTACAGAACATTGTGCTCAAAGAATTGCCTTTATTCAGGGACCCGAAAATCACTCTTCTGCCCAAGATCGCCTTAAAGCATATAAAGATGCACTTACTGATTCGGAAAAAGAAATTGATTTAAATCTAATTACGTCTCCCTTTCCATGGAATGACGGTGAAAAAGCAATTACAGAACTCTATGTTGAGCGGAAACTTGTTCCTGGACAAGATTTTGATGTTTTAATTGCTTCAAGTGATATGATGCTTTTTGCTGCTACTCAATATCTTCAAAAACTAAATTTTAATATTCCTGAGCATTATTTAGCCGGTGGCTTCAATGATTCTGCAGAAAGTTCTTTGTCTTCCAGTGCTTTTACTACTGTTCATATGCCTTACGAAGGTATGGGAATTACTTCCTTTTACACTTTGCAAAGTTTATTAAAAGATTCTGATTCCTCAATTGCAGACATTACCTTACCCACCAATTTAATTATTCGTGATTCTTGTGGATGCGTCACAAAAATTCAACAGCCAACTTTTTCTTCCGAAGAACATTTGTTACAAAAATTATCTGCCTTGTTTTTAATCGATAAAGACTCTGCTACTGCCCTTATTTCTCCTCTTTTTGAAGCCTTAAAAAACGAAGACCCTGTTCTCTTATTTAAACTAATTGATTTAGTTTTAGAACGATTTTTTAAATCTTCCAAAGATATTCGTCAATTAATTCGAGCAGTAAACCTAATTCAAAACTCAGGTTTTTTCTCTTCTACTTTTTTACATAAAATTGCACCCCAAATTCAAACAAAGCTTATAACAGGTCAATCTAGAGGTTACAGCATAAAGCAATATGAAACTCGCCAGCGATATTCCATAGTAAACTCTTTAAAATGTGACTTACTAACTGCCCATAATAAAAATCAACTAATTTCCATCTTAAAAACATATTTACCTCAACTTGGAATACATACCACAGCTCTTACGCTAAATATCGATTTGGATAATTCTTTATTTGTTGGTGGCTTTTCTCCTAATGAAAATAGCGCTCAAGAAGAAATAAAAAATATTGTTTTTCCTTCAAATTTGTTAGTACCAGAAAGCAAAAAAAATCTTTTCGACGCCGGGGTGTATTTGGTTCAACCCCTTTTTACCGAAAACCAACCTCTTGGCTATATCATTTTTAATGTTTCTTTTATTGACGGTGCCTTAT
>CALNCH010000278.1 GCA_937875245.1 uncultured Spirochaetaceae bacterium | reverse complement strand
GAAAAATACTGAAAGGTCCAGAACATTCCGCTGGTGAGTTTAAGAGCCTTTTGTGGACAGAAGGAAAAGAAGGTCAGTTTCAAGCGGGCGAAGATAGTTTAGAAAGAATTGGCTATGATAATGATTTAATGCATGATGTCTTCTTTGAATTAGCACAACACGTTGCATTTTTGGTTAATACCTTAAATTTACAAGCTGTTTATATTGGCGGTATAGAGGCTCGATATGCTCAGCGTCTTCAAGAATTAATACATGATAGAATAAACTACCAATGGCCTTATGATTTACCAAGAAAATTTGAAGTAAAAATCGCATCTTTGGGAAGTTTGTCAGTGGCACATGGTGCTGCCTCTATGTTTATTGAACAACTTTTTGCCTTACCCAGTTTGTCTGCTCCTTCCGGGGACGGTCCTTCTGTATTAGAGGCCCTTTCAAATTTAAAAAATAATTAAAAAAAAAGCTTTACAGGTTTAAAAAGTAGTGTTAATCTATTGTTAGTTGGAGGTATCAATCAACTAACCTATCTTCAACTATATTTTTAATTCATTCTTCAATTTTAAAAATTTTAATGGTATGTCTGTTTGCTGTATTAGCAGTGGGCATGGTATTTGTGGGTTGCTCTAACAAAGATGGAAAAGCAAGCAAAGTTGTTGTAAAAGTTATGGCTTATGGTGATAACTCTAACGCAGAAGGACAGAGTTTTGTTCGAATCGTAGAAGCTTTTGAGGCTGCTAATCCAAATATTGATATCGATTATGAAATGTTGTATGACGAAGCATACCACCAGAAAGTTCCTGCTCGATTAGCATCAGGGGATGTACCATATGTTGCATACATGGGTGCAGATGCTCGATGGGGAACACCATGGAAAGAAGCTGGTCAACAAGTAGATATGACAAAATATCTTGATACAAATCAGTTTGACTTAAGCTTGATTCCAGAAATGGGACCTGCTGGAGAAAAATACTATGTACCACTGGGAACATCAAACGCTTGTACTGTAGTATTCGTTAACACAAAACTTTTGGCAGATCTTGGTTTAGAAATGCCAAAATCATATGCAGATCTTAAAGCAATGGTACCTGTTGCTAAAGCTGCTGGCGTTGAAGTTCTTTCTACCCACGGTGCAGATGGTTGGGCATGGGGTTCATGTTTCATGTCAGCTGTTTTCTCAAGAACAACTGGTAAAGAAAACTACATGGCTGACGTTGTAAGCGGTGCAAAAAAATTCACCGATTCTGACATGGTTGCTGGTCTTGAAGTTCTTTCAACAATGGTAAAAGACGGTGTTCTTTCACAAAAAGCAGTATTAATTGATTCTGGAACAGGTCTTTCTGACTATAGTAATGGTAAATGTATCATGTACGTAACAGGACAGTGGGATGCAGGTAACATTACACCAGAAGCACAGGCTGTAACAAAACTTATTTCAATTCCAACTCTTCCAGGACAGAAAGGTCCTGACACAATGGCTGGTGCATGGCAAGTAGGTTATGGTATTACTAAAGCAACTGTAGATGCTGGAAAAGACGTTCTTGACGCATCAATGAAGTTCATCAACTTCTTAAACAGTGAAGAAGAAGTACGGTGCTATTGTTGCTCCTGTTTTGAAAGGATATAAAGTTCCATCTGATATGCCAACAATTATTAACGAAAAAATTGCACTTGGTGGATATGTATCATGTGACGTTATTGACTCTTTCATCAGTGGTGCTCCAAACGATGCTTTAAACGCTGGTATGCAAGAAATCGTTGCTGGAAAATCAACACCTGCTGCAGTTGCTGCTAAAGTTGAAGGCTTAATGGTAAGATAATTGGTGCCTCTTGTAGGAACTGATTAAAGACATAGGGGGCTGTCTCTTGGCAGCCCTTTCTTTGTAAAAGGGTAGTGTTGATAATAGTACCCAGTTTCGAGGAGGTTCAGTTATGAAAAAACGTGATACCGCAGACTTTTTAACCTTTTTGGGATTCGTACTTCCAGGGTTTATTCTATACCTTTTTATAGTAGCATATCCCATTTGTTATTCTGTCGTTTTAAGTGTGTCTGACTACAACCCTAATGTGGGTGGCGCTTGGCACTTTATGGGATTAACACATTACAAAACAATGCTTGCAGATCCAAATTTCTGGCATGCATTAAAAAATAATATGATTGTTGTTTTGGTTTCTGTTTTCGGCCAGATTCCTATTGGATTTATGCTTGCCTTTATTCTATATAGAAAGCAAATCAAAGGTGGAAACTTCTTTCAATCTATGGTTTTCTTACCACAGTTTCTGTCCATGATTGTTATCGGTATTATGTGGCGTATGCTGTTTATGGTTGATGGTCCTGTTGCTCGCATTATGCAGGCTGTTTCTGGAGACTCTGGCATGCAGTTTACTATGATGCTAGATAAAAATAAAGTAATGATTCCTATCGGTATTGCCCTGATTTGGGTTTATACCGGATTTTATATGATTATTTTCTTGGCAAACTTACAAAAAATTAATGAAAGTATGATTGAAGCCGCTAAGATAGATGGTGCTAATGAATTTCAGATTTTCTTTAAGGTAATAGTTCCATTACTAGCAGGTACCATTTTAACCTCTTGTATTCTTGCAATTGCAGGTTCTTTGAAAGGCTTTAGCTTGATATTTGCTATTGCTTCAGATGGTTTAGTTCGATTGAACGCTGAAGTTCTTCCAATATTGATGTATCGTACTGCTTTCCAGGACTTTAGTAATCCAATGCGATTTGCTTATGGTTCTGCAATTTCAAATACCGTTGTACTTATTAGTATAGTTATGATTGTTTTCAGTAACTATGTTGGTAAAAAACTGGGAACTGACGAGGAGTATTAATATGGCAGAAACCTATACTTATGTACAAGAAAATCGCAAATCTTCAAAAGTTGGCCAGAGAATAACAAAAGGTATTTCCTACTTCATTTTTGGTCTATGGGCTATAATAACCATAGCACCGCTGTTGTGGATGGCCTATTCATCTTTCAAAACAAATGAAGAATTGAATGCAAATATTTATTCCTTACCAAAAGCAATGTTTGATAACAAAGAAGATGAATACATTGTAGTTGCACCTCAGTTGAACATTGTGTATCCTGACAAATTAAAAAAAGAGATGCAAATTGTACCAAATAACTTTGCAGATATTAACGAAAAAATTGTAATTCTTGAATCTACTACTATTGGTGGCGGACGACGAATTATGGTTCAGTTTGTAAAGCGAAGTGATTTATCTCCTGAGATGAACGCTCGTTTAGTTACCGGTGAAAAGATAAAACTGAATGAATTACCTAAATCATATCAGAGAAAAATTAGCCAAAATACTATTTGGTGGAACTATACTTCAGCATGGATTCGTGGTGGATTAGGAATGAAATTTCTGAACAGTATTATTTATACTGTTGCATCTACTTTCTTTGTTGTACTATTTGGTTTGATGATTGGTTATGGTGTTAGCAAGTTTAAGTACAAGAAAATTGCAGGTTTTATTGCCGCATTAATTGGGCTTGGCTACTTATTGGACGTTAACCAGGTAATTATTCCTTTGTTCTTAATGATGACTAATATCGGATTAACTGATACACACCTTGGTATTATTTTAGTATACATTGCTTTTGGACTACCGTTGTCTGTAATGCTTTGTTCACAATTTATAAGGGGTTTGCCAAGTAGTTTGATTGAATCTGCATATATTGATGGTGCTAAACCTTTTAGAACCTTTATTAGTATTATAGTTCCAATGACAACACCTGTTATTGTTACTATTTCAATTATGACTGCATTAGGTATTTGGAATGAGTTCTTGTTGGTATTGATTTTTGCTAGTAAAGAACTTACTAAATCATTGCCAGTTGGTGTTTATTCATTCTCTAGTAGAACAGGTATTCAATTAGGTTGGCAAATTGCAGCTCTTATTATTGCTACTATTCCTGTTATGATAGTCTACTTCACTTTCCAAAAAGAATTGGCAAAGGGTGTAGCCGGTGGTGCAGTAAAAGAATAACTTCGGCAAAAAGTATTAAATTACTTTTTCATATTTTCCTTCTAAGGCAGCTGAAGAGCAGATCAGCTGCCTTTTTTATTGTTTAATAGGTATCTCTTAAGGATTTTATTCTTAAACTTCTGCGTAGCATTTTTTCATTAATACCACTGGTTTTACTTGGTGTAAATTGCAGTGTTATTGGTTTACCAGGTAGCAGAGTAATCATGTTGTCGCTAAAAATACCAGAAAGTCTTTTTGTTTCTAAACTTACGTAAAAGGCTGGCTTATCAGATTCAAGGGTTACAGATAAATCTGAATTTACAGTTACTGAAATAGTAGGCTTTTGTAAATCACATTTTTTTTGTGGAGTTAAGAAAAGGTAATCTGTAAAAACAGTGCCATTGCTTAATACCAATTTCCCTCTTATAAAACAATCTTTGGGTAACACCGGTAATTCTTCTTCAGAGAGT
The DNA here is from genome assembly GCA_937875245.1 of uncultured Spirochaetaceae bacterium. Taxonomy (GTDB): domain Bacteria; phylum Spirochaetota; class Spirochaetia; order Treponematales; family Treponemataceae; genus CALNCH01. The sequence goes on along the minus strand of CALNCH010000278.1, from coordinate 2,523 downwards.
TGGAAAACATGGTTTACCGTATCTGCAGAACAAGTAATTTCCATTTTCTTTTTATCGATAACATTTCCACTAAAATCATAAACAGTAAAAGAATAGATACCCTTAAGTTCTGTGGCTGTGTCATTTGCAATAACAGCATACACTATGTTATTTTTTTTGTACAAAAAGGTTGCAACAGGAGCAAAAAAAGATTTTGCCGCATAGTGAAGGAGCTTCCACTTTCCTGAATATTCTATAGAAGACCAAGATACTACGGGCCAAACATCATTTAGTTGCCAATAGATAGCTCCCATACAAATTGGTCGCAAACTTCTCCAATATTGAACAGCAGTTTTAATTGCTAAGGCTTGTTGTACTTGGCTTAAATAGCAAATATTTTCAAAACTAGAAGGAAATCTGAAGTAACGGGAAAAGTTTTCTAAAATAATTGAGTTTCCACCAGGAGAACGTTGATGAAATTCCATTGTTGGACTGGTAAGGTTTAATTGATCCTCTGGGGCAAAAGTTTTTACTTCTTCTACAGAAGACATAGATTGATATCCAAATTCAGAGACGAAACGAGGAGTTATTTCTTGGTAAGCATCAAAAGATTTTTTCTCATGCCAAACAGACCAGAAGTGCATGTCGCCACGACCGTCAGAATGCCAGTTATCTGTAAAATCATTAGGGCCCGCAGAAGGAGAACTTGGCCACCAAGTTCTTTCCGGATCGAGTTTTTGTATCTCTGTTCCCAACACTCCTTCATTTAATCGGTCGTAATCAATTACATATGGATCCCGATTATTCTTTGATTCTTCATACCAGGTTAAAGCCCCTAAATCTTCGTTATTTCCACACCAAATTGCTAAACTAGGATGATATTGAATTCTTTTTACTTGGTGACGAATTTCTTGTCTAACGGAGTCTAAAAAGGCTGGATTAGAAGGATAGGTTGAACAAGCAAACATACAATCTTGCCACACTAAAATTCCTTTTTTATCACAATAGGTATAAAAGAAATTACTTTCATACTGTCCCCCACCCCAAACACGAACCATGTTCTGATTTGATGCAACTAAACTGTCTAACAAGTAAGCTGTTTTTTTCTCTGTCATACGTGCAGGTAAGGCATCGGAAGGAATCCAGTTTGAACCCTTTGCAAAAATACTGCGTCCATTTACCTTAAAATACAAAGATTTTCCCTGTTCATCTTCTTCAGCCACTACTTCAAGGGTTCTGAATCCAATTTGTTTTTCTATTTTTTGTTGTCCGATAGCAATAGAAAGGTTATACAAAATATTTTCGGTATTTTGTACTTTACCAGTTTCTATAAAAACTTTTTCGTCTATAGGATTTGTTCCTGCTACATACCAAAGACTGGGATTTTGTACTTCAAAATCAAATTCTAAGGTGTTTTCTCCTGTTACTAAACTACATTTTTTAGAAAAAGAAATAGTATCAATATCAGGTCCTTGTAAAGATATATCAATAGTGCTGTTATTATTTTTTATTCCGGTGTAAGAGAGAAGGACATGTGCATTCCAATTAGTAGAATTGGCTATAGGAGTGGTAACACAGTTGCTGTAATCAAGAAAAACGGTATTGGTTTGCTCTAATCTGATGGAGTCATAAATGCCCATTGCCATAATACATGGTCCCCAGTCCCATCCTGCATGGCATTGAGTTTTGCGTACAAGGTTACGATTAGGAGAAGATATGTCATATATAGAACAAGGGATTGGGTATGGAAGCTTTTTGGCTGCTTCTATAGCGTATTTTTCTGAGGGTTCAAAGAGAAGTGTTATTGTATTAAATCCGTTTTTAACAAAGTGGGTTACTTCAAATCTCCAAAAACTAAACTGATTACTACATTTGCCAACTTCAATATCATTTATAAAAACAGTAACGAAGGTATCTGCACTTTCTAAGGTAATAAATTGTTTTCCTGTTAAGAAGTTTTCTCCAATTTGTATTGTTTTTGTACATTTCCAAGCTGTTCTTCCAACCCATTGTACTTCTAGTTCATTCATTCCAAAATAAGGGTCTGGTATAAGTTTTTGTGCCAGTAATGCAGAGTGAACGTCTCCAGGAAAGGAAATAGGAATTGTTTTAGAAAATTCTTTGGGACAGTTTTCGGGGAAAGCTGGTGATAAGAACCAAGAACCTAATAAAGAAATTGTTTTCATATATACTCCAAAAATATAGTAGTAGTTAGTTGATTTTATCACTAAACTTAATATAAAAAAAGCTGATAAATCAATAAATAAGTTAAAATTAACACTTATATCTATACCTATTTATACTACAATTTAAATTAAATAAATAGTAAAAAATTGGATTATACTATTATAGGAATAGATGTTATTTGGGTCTGAACTTTATTATGCATACATAGTATTTCATTCTTTGAAGTTTGGTTTTTTTTAGGATCTACTTGGAATACTGCAAAAATTACAACAAGTTGTGAAAAAGAAAGAAAAGAGGAGATTTCTATGGACAAAAAAAAAGGGGAGCTGATAGTAGCGTATTTAGGGATTTTCTCCA
>CALNCH010000277.1 GCA_937875245.1 uncultured Spirochaetaceae bacterium | reverse complement strand
GTATTTTAAAAAATAAAAAAAAAGGGATGCCCCAAAAGTTCGGGATATCCCCTTTATTATTTTAAAGGCTTATTGTGCTCCATATTCTGCATAATAAGTGTCAATATCTGCTTTTATTTCATCAGTTATTAATATGGTATTTGTAGAAGCACAGGGTTTGTTATATAAATGTTCAATAACATCACTCATAGAAACAATAGCTTTTGCAGGGAATCCATATAATTCAGTAATTTCCTTTTCCCTTTTCTTGTCTATTTAATGAAACTATTAATCCAACAATTTTTACGCCCTCTGGACTTGATCCTTGCGCTTGAATAATAGGAAAGGTTTCTTCGATGGACTTACCAGAAGTAGTAACATCTTCGATAATAACGACACGATCCCCATCTTTAATTTTGCTACCCAGTAAAATTCCGGTATCACCATGATCTTTTTCTTCTTTTCGATTTGAGCAGTATCTAATTTCTTTCCCATAAAGTTGGCTATATGCAATGGTTGTGGCAACACTGAGAGGGATTCCCTTGTAGGCTGGTCCAAAAAGAACATCAAAGTCATCTCCATAGTTATCATGTATGGCTTTTGCGTAATATTCCCCTAATCGTTTTAACTGACTGCCAGTAACATAAGCCCCTGCGTTCATAAAAAAAGGTGATTGGCGTCCACTTTTTAAAGTAAACCGACCAAATTTAAGGACAGCACTTTCCACCATAAAATCAATGAATTCTTTTTTGTAGTTTTCCATATTTGTAGTGTACCTTTTTTTTATTCAAAAAAAAAGCCATTTAGCAAAATAAATGCTAAATGGCTTAGATGACTAGTTTTAGAAAACTAGAGTCGGGGACCAATTCCTTTTAGTAGAATTTGGGCTTCTGGTGTTAATTCAAAAAGCCCTTTCATATTGATTGAACCATCTTCATTTCTATCGGGAATGATGTTTTTCATATCCTTAGAAACAAAAATACTTTCATCAATAACAATACCTTCTGAGTTTTGAGCAACTGCACCAGTCCAGAAGTAATTATTTGGAGATGCTAATTCTGGCATTTCTTTAATGACATCTGCACCACCGCCATCAAAAGACATACAGTTAGAAGCTTTAAATAAGCGTTCTCCCGTTCCCTTTCCATACAAATTAATATTGGGTCCTTGGTTTCCAAAGGAAAGTACGTTTTCAATAATAATTGCTGGGTCAGAGTTACTGGTAATTCCAGAAGTACCATTGTTAAAGGAAATACTATTTCTCAATACATGAGGAACTGCAATTCCATCTCCACCTAATTTAAAGCCATTGCCATCACCGTTTCCGCTACCATCAGGTAAAGAACCGTTTTTGTAGGCGATACAATCTTCAATGATTACAGCACCAATTGGGCCACTTTCTATTTTTGCAAATAAATCCCAACCATCGTCGATATTACTATAAGCAATACAACCTCTAAAAAGGTTTCCTTCTCCACAAGTTAACTTTGCGGCAAATCCATCTGCATTATTTTGAGCAGGATCACAGTTTCCCCAAGAAGTACAATTTACAATAGTGTTGTATTTAGGCCACTTATCAAAAGTTTCTGTGCTTACTCCACTAATTTGTAATCCGGTATCGCCACACTTGTAGGTGTTAACATTAATAATAGTATTGTAGTTACCTGCAACTTGTAGACCTTTTATGTTACCTACTGTGTTGCAAATATCAATATCTTTGATTGTCCAGTAATTACCCCAGAGCTGCATTCCTAAGGCTGAACCAGAAAAATCTAAAACTGCCCGTTGTCCTGCAACAGAACGAAGAACTTTATTTTTTTGTTTTTTGAAAAAGCCCTTTTCCGTTCCATTATTACCACGTTCAATAGTAAGACCCCGGCTGATGTAATAAGTACCACCTTCAAGAACAATGTCTTGACCTGGCTTTGCATAGTTTATTGCTGTTGCAATGTCCAGTGGTTTTTCTTTAGTTCCTTTTCCGAGGGCACTTCCATCAGGGGTTACATACAAAACCTCACTGTCATAAGAATTGCATATGACAGAATGGATAATTGAAACACTTTTTCCACCCTGTTCATATTTTTTTAACTCTGTATTCCAAGAAGCAATAGCTTGTTTGGGACCTGGAGCAAAATCTGGAACAGGATCAAAGGTTACTGTAAAATCATTTATACCTTTTTGAACAGACAGAGTTTGTACAAAATCAGTATTGGCCTTTACTGCTTTTTTATTAATTAATACCTTGTTATTCTTATCTTTTACAGTTACATAACCGTCAGCATTTGCATTGAATACAAAGGGATATTTCTTTTCTGTATAAGTTGTTGGTGAGTCAACTTTTGATACCAAGGGTATTAATTCTGGAGGTTCTTCCATAGCTGGTGCATCTGTTCCAGGATCCGTAATTTTCATTACAACATCACTTACCGTAACATTACAACCACGTGCTACCGCAAAACCTACATACACATGTTCAGAATCTAATTGTAATAATTTTGATCCATCATACATAATAAATTCTGTTATGGTATCTTCACTTTCAATTTCTTTTGCATAGATTGCATGATATCCAGTGTTTGTCTTTTTTAAAGTGAGTCGATATACATCTCCTGCTTTAACTAAATCACTTTGATCATAGCTATAAGCTTTTGATACTGAAAGAGCGTTTTCTGCAATCCCTGCATCCCCCATTGCCAGTACTTCTGGAGTAATACCTGATACAAAACGAGAACCAACTGTGTCTTTGCTGGTTTTTTTAGTACCATTAATTGTTTCTTCAAATTTAGTAGCAATAATACCAGCAGAGTTTGTATAGTGGTTTGCGGCACTTACCCCATATTCACCTAAACTGTCCATAGCAAGAAGTCCAAAACCTTCTTGTCCGTCTGCACTAATATTAATGTAATCAACAGTAAAAGTAGCTGTTAATTCAAAATTTTCTTTTACGGGATCAATTACTGTGTAGTAAAAAGAGATCCCGTCATGAAAAGCAGTAAACTTTCCACCTTTTTCAATTATTTGTTGAGATTTAGAATCAAAAGAACAAGAGTTTAATTTGAATTTTAAATCATTTGCATCTAACATTTGAAAGGTGTTGTATTCTTTTTTAATTGATTGTCCAAAATAGGTAAAATTCCAAATACGTTCTTTTTCTGCTCTCACTAGTTTATCAATAAGAGGAGATTTTGCTGTGTGTATAACAGAAGGATTTCCATCGCCTCTTATTGCAGTGACAGAGATTCCATACATGGTATCAACGTCCAAAGAGGTAAGGGTAAAAGAGGTGTCTTTAATTTGATCAGTATTCAGTACTGTTCCAGTCTTATTATTTGTATATGAAATATAGTAACTAGAAGCCTCTGGTATTGAATTCCAAGTAAGCAGAAGAGAGCCTTTTCCCATATTTAACATAGAAACTTCTGGTTTTTCCAAGGGAAGAGTAAAGTCAAAATTAGTTGCTTTTGAAACTAATTCTTTTTCTTCTGTATTTCGTATTGCATACACTTTGAAGGAATAAGATCCTGTTTTTGAAGGTTCAAATTCAACTTTTTTTTCAGCTTTTCGTGTTTTTCCAACTACTTTGCTTTCTACTACGGAGCCATTAGCTCCAATCATATCTACACGGCCTTTATCAGCTCCCTCAGTAGCGGTAAGCATGGTAAATTCCACCACAATTTTTCTAGGATTTGAAGCATTCAGATTTATAGAGGTAATCTCTGGATCTGAAACAGTAGCCCAAGACGTTCTGTCTTGGGCGGAAACTGCAAAGCTACAAATCAGTGCAAACAAAAGGGTTGCTACCTGATATATAGTTTTTTTCATATTTTATCTTTTACTCAAGAACGATTTGATAGAGGTTTACACCACTTTTTGCAGAGAATAGATAATAAGTTCCATTTGCAGGAATAGCAAAGGTTTGAATACCGGATTTCCCTTCTGTTGTAACAACATCAGCTGGAGCAATAAGTTTTGCAACTGATTCGCCATCGCTATTAGCAACAACTAAAATACGATCTTCACTTCCACTTGAGCTATTTAAGTATACTGTTAATTTTTGTCCTGCTTTTGCATTGAAAGATACAGAACGATAAGAGGCTGTACCAGTTCCATTTAATTTAATACGTACAGTAAAAACTTCTCCATCCTCAGTTACACGTGGAATATCAATGTTTTCTACTGTAATAGCCTTATCAGAACTTGCATTAAAAGAAAAACCATCAATTACCTTAGCTCTTGTAATAGAAGCTGGTTCCATGTCATTTGCACTTACGTACTGTTCTGCAGCAACAAAACTACAAGTCATAAGTACTATAGCCAATGTTAAAAAAAATTTTGAAATATTCTTCATATATTCACTCCTTAATGCTCTAGCATTAATAACAGTATATGAGAGACCCAAAAGAAAATTCAGTTATCTTTTTTCATTATTCTGATTCAAACTCTATGACTTTAAACAGAATGTACCGTTAGGAGGTGGCAAATTCTAAAAAATATGTTACAACCTAATAAGGAGAATCTGTAATTATGGATACATATCAGCTTGTTAGAACAGAACATTTAAATCACCATGGAAAGCTTTTTGGTGGACAACTATTAAAGTGGGTCGATGAATGTGCTTGGTTTGCAGCACAAAAGGATTTTACAGATTCTATTTTAGTAACTCGGGCTATGGAAAACAGTGAATTTCGATACGGAGTTCCTAATGGTGCTATTCTCAGATTTCATATTCAACAAGTGCATGTAGGAAATACTTCGGTTGCCTATTCAGTAGAAGTTTATGGAGATTTTCCCGGAGCAAAAGACGAAAAATTTGTTTTTTCCAATAAAGTAACTTTTGTAGCACTAGATAAAGAAGGGAACAAAACCTCATTAAAAAAAACAGAAGTACCAATAGTATGATACTTCTGTTTTTACATAAACCTGTCTTACTTATTTTTTACCTTTTCGCCACTTAACACATTCGTTTAGGAGATATTCTATCTGCCCATTTAGGGATCTGAAGTCATCTTCTGCCCAAGCAGACAATTCATTCCATAAATTCTGATTAAGACGTAAAGGTACTTGCTTTTTTGCTTTTGTATCTGAAGCAGAAGAAATATTCTGCTCAGATATGTTTTTTTCTTCCATCAAATTACCAATTAATACAAACTGCCATTGTTAATGACAGGCTGTGCGTCTTTATTACCACAAAGAACAACGAGTAAATTGCTAACCATGGCAGCTTTTCTTTCTTCATCCAAATGAACAATATTATTATTACTCAATTTATTGAGAGCCATTTCTACCATACCAACAGCGCCTTCAACTATCTTCTGGCGTGCATCAATAATTGCAGAAGCCTGTTGTCTTTGTAACATAGCATCTTCTTGCATAACGTTGGCAATTTCCTGACTGCTTGCTCTTAAAGTTAATTCCGTAATAGCAGAGCCTTCATCACGAATGGAATCGTAAGGATAACAACGGGCTGTATTTCGAATAACTGCATCGCACTGAGTAGAAATATAGGTAAGATAATTTTCCACATTAAATACTGCTTTTGTAGCGTTTTGTACTTTCCAAAAAACTACAGCACCAATCATGATAGGGTTACCAATTTCATCATTAACTTTTTGTACTTCATTATTTAATGTTGAAACTTTAAGTGATACTTTTTTATTAGTTTTTGCAGAATTTGAGAGACTGACTGATACTGAACCAGTACCAGCTGTAGTTGAATTTGAATTTGCTACAGTAGCAGTAGGGTTTATAGCAAAGCAAAAAGGATTTACAAAATAAAAACCACTAGCATAAACGGTACCATAATATTTTCCAAAAAGAACTAAAACTAAGGCTTCGTTAGGGTTTACTGCTTTTAAGCCACCAAATCCCACAGGAAAAATACAAAGTCCTAAAATACCAACCACTAAGGATAATACCCCAAGGCCAAAATAATTTTCCCCTTCTTCCATAATAATGGCACCGAAAATAGTGAGGCCAAGACAGAGAAGTGTCAAAACAATAAGGATTAAAAGTGCAGCTAATCCACTAGCTGGTTTTAAAATCTTTTCCTCTTGAATAGTAATTTTAGAATCCATAACGTCCTCCAATATGATATCAAATTGATATCATCTAGATATAATATATTAAACTTATAATGATTTGTCAACAAAAAAAATACCCCATAAAAACATGGGGTATGTAATCAATTATTCTGTAAAGTAATGGTAAAATTATTTTTTTGTGGGAAATTTCTTTCCTCGTGTAATAAAATCAGTGTGAGCTAAGTCTTTTCGACTAGGACGTCGTTGTCCCAAAGAAATAGTTTCTTTTTCTGTATGGGAACGTCGTTCTTGGGGTTTAGCCTTATCAGAATTCTTTCGACTTTTTAACACAGTAATATCGCCTTTTTCAACTACGGTAAGCCAATTATCTGGTTCAGGAATTTCAAAGCTTAACTTTTCATTAGTAAAAGGGTGAATAAAACTCAAAGTTCTAGCATGAAGAGCAAGACGATTAAAGGGGTCAGTTGTGCCCCGAAATTCTACATCCCCGGCTAAGGGGTATCCTATACTGGATAAGTGAGCACGTATCTGATTTTTTTTACCAGTATCCAAGTTAAGTTCAAAAAGGGTATGAGTTTTTCCTCGGAGCAATACTTTGTAGTGAGTTCTGGCTACCATTGTTTTATCGTTTTTCCCCTCAGGTTTTTTCTTTGCGACATAACCTACGTGGTGAGCATTTTGAGTGAGAGAAGCATCAATCATTCCTGAATCAGGTAACACAGGTTGGTTCTCAAGATTTTCGTTATCAAAAATAGGATTTTCTGCAACAGCGTGATACAAACGAGACTTTACCATGGTGTGCCAAGTATCCATAATTTTTTTCTGGGCAACTTCTGTTAGTGCGAACATCATTACTCCAGAAGTATCTCTGTCCAGACGATGAACTGCAAAAGGGCGATGAGAGCTTTTCCATGTTCCATTTTTTCGCATAGAATCTTCTAGTATGGACAAAGCAGTGTGTCCTTTACTTCCTGGATACGGAACACTTAAAAGCCCGCTAGGTTTATTAATAACTGCCAAATATTGGTCTTGATATAAAATGTCGATTTTCATAGTGGCTCATTGTATCTGTTTTATAAGTAGTGAACAAGAGAAAAAATCAGTATATTAAAGGGATGAAATACAACCAAGTAGTTGAAGGTCACTTTATTTCTCGGCCAAACCGATTTATAGCTCATGTAGAAATTGATGGAAAAGAAGAAGTTGTTCACGTAAAGAATACAGGCAGGTGTAAAGAATTACTCTTACCTAATGCAAGAGTTTGGCTTGAAAAGAGTGAAAATCCTAATAGAAAAACAGGTTATGATCTTATCGCAGTGGAGAAAAAACTTTCTCATAACTCTATTTTGATAAACATGGATTCCCAAGCGCCAAATAAAGTAGCACAAGAATGGATCTTAAATGCCAAAGAGGTTTTTCCTAAGGTAACATATTTAAAAAGTGAGTATACCCAAAAAGATACTTTTTCTTCTCATGAAGAAAAAAGTCGTTTTGATTTTTATATTGAGTACGAAGATATTTCTGGGGTTACAAAAACAATGTTATTAGAAGTAAAAGGTGTTACTTTAGAAGAAGAAGGTATAGCTTTGTTTCCGGATGCACCTACAGAGAGAGGGCTTCGACATGTAACTCATTTAACACAAATACAAAAAGAGAATATTGTTCAAAATAGAAACAATGAATGTGGTATTTTGTTTGTAATTCAAATGAAGGGTCCTACCAGTTTTTCACCTAATACCAAGACGCATCCATCATTTACAAAAGCATTGTCTGAGGCAAAAAAGGAAGGGGTAGGACTATTTGCCATAGACAATGCTTTTGTAAATGATGGATGCGTCTTG
>CALNCH010000276.1 GCA_937875245.1 uncultured Spirochaetaceae bacterium | reverse complement strand
TTACAAAAGTAAATTAAATTCAGAACATACCATCCAAGGAATGGCTCATAAAGCTATTTATAAAAAGCTGGGCCAAGTATGGAATATGGATGTTCTACCTGAAAGTGGTAAAGAAGCAACTGTTCGGGTATATATCGATAAAGATGAAGTACTGGTATTGTTAGACTTATCTGGAGATCCCCTTCATAAGAGAGGATACCGTACCGAAGGTGGTGGAGCCCCATTAAGAGAAACCTTGGCCTGTGCAATGTTACAACAAATGTGTTGGCGACGAAAAACCCCACTTCATGACCCCTTTTGTGGCTCTGGTACTATTGCCTCAGAAGCAGCATTATATGCCTACAATGTAGCACCTGGGTTTGGACGGCACTTCGCGATTGAGGATTTACCCATTTTTAATCAGCAGAGAGCAGTTGAAACAAAAAAATCTGAAGCTGCAAAAATACGACCAGATGCAGTTGCCCGTATTACAGGAACAGATATTGATCCAGTAGCTATAGAAAGAGCGAGAGGAAATGTTGAACGAGCTTGTGTAACTGCAGGACGGGCTTTGCAATTAATTGGATCTGATGACAGAGTGCAGCGTCCAGATTTTGATGTTGCAGATTTTTACGATTTGGAAGCTCCTTATGAAACAGGACTTATAGTAACTAATCCTCCTTATGGAGAACGATTAGGAGATAAAGAGCAAGCAGAACAATTGTATCAACAGTTACCTGCATTGTTTAATGCTTTTCCTGGTTGGGAAATGGGTTTTATTACCGCTAATGAAAACTTTGAAACCCTTGTTGGTAAAAAAGCAACTGCATCCAAAGAGTTAAAGAGTGGCAACCTAGATACTCGTTTTTATATGTATACTTTAACCCGACCAACCCATGAGACTACAGGTAAAGATAATCGAAAAGAAAGCTATTTAAGAGAGAGAGACAAAGAGAAGAATAGAGAAGAGTCAAAGGAGCAATAATGGCTATTGTGGTAGAACATGAGAAAAGAAAAAGAGAAATACTGGAAAAGTCATTAGATATCTTTGTTGAAGAAGGCTATGAAGATGTTACTTTTCAAAAAATTGCTGAGCGATGTGGTATTACTCGAACAACCTTGTATATCTACTTCAAAAACAAACAAGAAATTTTCTTGTGGAGTATTAAACAACTTACCAGTTCTTTAGAAGAATCATTAACTGCTATTATTAACGATACCTCTTTGAGTAGTTCTGACAAATTAAAAGGAATTTTAAAAGCAATTTGTGAAAAATGTGTAGAGAATCGATTGCTTTTTAGCGTTCTCCTTAACTATTTACTTAATCTTCAAAAGAGGGGCAAAGATCCTGGAGAAAGAGTTCGTCGCCGTATTTTGCGTTTAAGACATTTACTTTCAACTATCATTATTGAAGGAATTAATGCAGGTGATTTTCGTCCCGTAGATTTGAAAGCAACTAATGAAATGTTTTATGGAATGATAGAGTCTGTAATTTTTAGATTAGCAATATTAGATCAAAAAGATGTAGATGAATTATTTGCATCTTTCAGCTTAGCCGTTGATGGTATTATGGCTCGATAAGAAAAAGCTATACTTTATATTGACTAAGCTATTATTATAAAAAAAGAAGTATAAAAAGTTTTGTGATTATTCCACCGGTTGCTAAAAAAGGACCAAAAGGGATAGGCTCTTGAGCTTTATTCTTAAAAAGTAAAAAAATGTAATAGAGTAAGGCACATAAAACAGAAGTAAGTAAGGCGATAAAAAAAAGAGGGTAGCCACATAAGAGTGCAACTGATGCGACAAGCTTTATATCTCCACCTCCAAGTGGTTTTGTAAAAAAGCCAACACAATAAAATAACAGCATAGAAATTACCGATGCAAAAATAGATGACATTAAAATACTTGGATTAAAGATTGCAATTGAAATTAAAAGAAAAATGTATAAAGGAAGGGTTAAAAAATCCGGAAGCCTTAATTCTTTTATGTCTATTATTGCCAAAGGCAGCGCAAAGAGAATAAAAATGAGTAAGCTCCAATAATCTAATGACACAGGCATCCTTATTTTTTTAATAAAAAAGAATTTTACAGAGTTTATTAAGATATGATATAATAAAGTATTAAAGAAAGTAAACATATGAAAAAGAAATTAATCTCGTATCTCGTATCTCGTATCTCGTATCTCGTATCTCGTCATATTCTTTTCACTAGTAAGTTTTGCTAGTCCGCAAGAAAAACAAAAAGCATACGAATTTGTAAATCAAAGTATTGAAGAAATAATTTATGCCCTGTCTTTAACAGAAGGATTCACGATTAAATGTGATGATACCGTTTCTGGAAAGGGCAGTTTCCGTTATGCAGGAAGTGATTTTTCAAAAGCCTTTGATGCATTTTTAGAAACAAACCGGTTGTATGTTGTAAAAGAAGAAAAATCATGGACTGTTTCAAAAATAAAAATAGAACTTGGATTTAACAATAGTATTAAAAGTCTTGATTGTTATGATATTAGTCCTTCCACCTTGTTTGAAAAAATTTCTATAGCAACAAAAATCCCCATAGTGTATGACGTGTTACCAGTTCACCCAATATCCTTGCATGTGTACAATCTTGCTGTTAAAGATGCTATTGAATTAGCTTTATTAAAAGTAGGATTATACACAACAGAAGACAAAAAATCATATATTTCAATTACAAAAAAAATACCAACAACAGAATATATTGAACAAAAAAGTGGAATAGCAGAATTTATAAAAGTTAACAGTAATCCAGATTTATATACTGCACATATACAGCAAGCTTCAGCATCCTTGATTTTTGAACGTTTTTTTTCCACTGCACAAAAAGAGTTTGTAAGTTTTAATACGAAAAATTCTAGTATTTCTAAATTTAGCTTAGAAAATAAATCCTTTGATGAGCTTCTTCAAGTAATCTGCTTGCAACTTGATTGCTTTTCTGTTGAAGAAAAAGGCATTATATATATTTTACCAGGACAAGATACAGGAAAGGAAATTCGAAATAAAGGAAGAAAATGGTTTAATTGTACCTTGCAATATCGAAGTGTTTCAGAAGTATTGCCATTAATTACTAATAGATTTTCTTCCTATGACACAATTGTAGCAGATAACTATAACTATTTTATTTGTTGTGATGATAAAACATATTCTGAATTAATTGAATTTCAAAATGCTTTGGATGCTCACAAAGATATTCAGCTTGTTCGATTACAGTTTATAAAAGGAAATGATTTATTAAATAATCTTCCTCCTGCGTTTAAAAAAGAAGATTTTAAAACAACAGGAGATGATTCCCAGTTGTTTTTTACAGGGAGTAAAAATGCCTTTACAAGCTTGTTGGAGCAAATTGTAATAGTTGATAAACCTGCAAAACGTATTCGCTATGATTTATTAATAATTCAGTTTCAATCATCAGCAAGCACGACATGGTCGCCCTCTTTACAGATTAAGCCATCAGAACTTGGGGACGCTTTTCTTGCTCGTGCTGATTTAGGTTCTGTTTTTGATTTACAGTTTAATGTTTTATCGTCGTTTGGCTTGACCTATGCAACAAAATTGAACATGGATATTAAAGAAAATAGAGCAAAAATATTTGCCGATACGAGTTTACATGGCGTATCTGGTAGTCCTATCACGTTTCAAAACACGAGTACTTATAGATACCGAGAAATCATCCTAGATTCAGTTACGGGAAAACCAACAAACACAGGAGTAACAAGAGAAATAATTTCTGGGTTAATGCTTGATATCAATGGCTGGGTATCGGGCGATGGGACGGTTACAACAAATGTATCTGCTACGGTTTCAAAGAGAGGTGCCGATGTAAGTTCGTCAATAGGGAATCCTCCTCCAACCTATGAAAAAGTTTTAACAACCCAAGTGAGAGGAAGAAGTGGAGAGCCAGTTGTATTAAGTGGACTTGTACAAGATGACTCAGTTGTTGTACAGCAACGAACGCCTTTTATTTCTAAAATACCAATTCTTGGAAAGTTATTTACATCCGAATCTAAAACCGATGAAAAAACAGAAATGGTTATTTATCTTATTCCTATTTAGAGCAAGAAGATACAGATAGTGTAGAAGAAAAGAGAACTCGAATACTTGCACATGAAATTAAAACACAAAGAAATAAAAAAATATTTGAACAGTTTGTTTTAAAAAGGCTTAACGATGAAATATTTTGAGCTAAGTGGTCGTTTTTGTTTGCACAATAAAGCTGTTGTTCTATCTCAAGATGAAAGTTCCGTTAATATAGGCTTATGCAACGAAAATGAAATCATTAAAGAAAAAATTAATAAAGTATTTAACAGAAGAAAGGGTTCTGACACTCAAAGCCTAGTTTTTTCTATGATAGATGAATCAATATGGCATCGAGAAGTTTCAAAACTGCTTTCAAAAGATTTAATTGGTACGCAACAAAACGTACCAACCTTAAAAAAGAGTTCAGAAGCAGAAGAAGCCCCCGTAATAAATTTACTTAATTCCCTTATTATTGAATGCCTTTTACAAAACGGAAGCGATGCACATATTGAGTATTGTAAAAATGATGTTCGAATTCGGTATCGCGTTTTTGGTTTTTTATATGAACAAATGCATGTTTCTGTAGAAGTTGCAGATGCCTTAATCCAAAGAATAAAACTATTATCAAAACTGGAACTTGCAGAAAAAAGGAGAGCACAGGATGGCAGATTTGATTTTTTTCATAAAGATTTTAATGTAGATGTTCGAGTTTCATGTGTTCCTTCTTATTTTGGAGAATCGGTGGTTTTACGATTTTTAAATAGAAATGCGCAGTTATTACATTTAAAAAAATTAGGTTTTAATGGGAGTCAATTAAGACAACTGAATAAAATAAAAAAAGAAACAAGTGGGTTAGTGTTAATTTGTGGCCCCACGGGTTCTGGTAAAACAACAACGCTCTGTTCCTTGTTAAACGAAATAGATAAATCCGAAATAAAAATATTAAGCATAGAAGATCCAGTTGAGTATATCGTTGATGGTGTTGTGCAAATTCCTGTAAATCCAGAGTTGGACATGGATTTTATGGATATTTTACAAAAAATTTATAGACAAGATCCTGATATTATAGTGATAGGAGAAATTCGAGACGAATTAACTGCTCAAACAGCTATTCGCAGTGCGATGACAGGGCATTTAGTTTTTGCAACGCTTCATACGAGTACTGCTGTTGAGTCAATTTTTAGACTTATTGATATGGGTGTAAAAAATTATCTTCTTGCACCTGTTTTACAATGGATTATTGTGCAACGTTTAATCGCTTCTAAAAATAAAAAACCCCATCTTAATGCAACCATTGTAAGATGCAGTGAACAACTAAAAAATGAAATTTCAAAAACAAGTGAATATGAAATATTAGCTACAGAAATTCAAAAATGTATTGTAGGGAATTCTGTATGAACAAAAAAGACTTTATAGAATTTTGTCAAATTTTATTAGAATTACTTGAAGCACATTTATCACTGGACCAGGCCTTGCTAATGATTCAAAAATCAAATCAAACAAAACAAATTGTTCGTAGCTTTGCAGGATATATTTTGACAGAAATAGGATATGGGTCTCAATTTAGCAGATCTTTATCGTTAAATTCCTATTATAAAATTCCACAACACTATATTCATCTTTTTTCTAGCGAAGAACAAACTGGAAGTATTAGTAAGTCGTTAGCATTTATTTGCCATACAGAAAAACGAAAACAAAAAGCTCAGGAAAATATTATGAGAGCTTCTGTGTATCCGTTAATTATTATTTTTTTTGTTAGCCTTGGAACCTATTTTCTTTTTAAAATGCAACATCTTTTTATATATGGTGAAAATACACTCAGGTTTTCTGGTGGACATTTAGGAGCTATTCTTTTTTTAATAAGTAGCATTTTATCTTTTTTTGTAGGTGTGTATTTTGTATTTCAAGATACAAAACAAGTGCATTTTTTTTATACTTGTCTTTTTTATTTAGAAGCTGGCTTTGATTCAAGCCTTAGAAAATTCGATTTTGCAATTCCCTTTAGGATCTAAAATTAGACATACCTTAATTCAAAGTATTGCGAGTATAGAAGATGGCAAAAACATTACGAAAGCATTTGCTGCCACTAATTTTTTTGATTCCTTTTTTTTAATGCATGTTGAGTATGGACTTGAAATGGGAAATATTCTTTCTGCTGTAAGAGCTGCATATACAAAAGAGTTACAAAAAATAGAAAAAAGGCAAACTTATTTTATATCTCTTTGTGAACCCTATATGATTATTTGTGTTGGAATATATTTGGCAATAATGATGTATCTTACGATTATTCCTTTAATGACATCTTTTGGAGGTATTTTGTGATTTTAAAATATGTAAACGATGACAAAGGTTTTTCGTTTATTGAAACCTTAGCAGCCCTTGCAATAATGCTCATTTTAACAGCAGGAGTGGGACTTGCTTCATATAAAATAATAGATCAAGCACGACGAGTAAGTGCAAAAAATCAAATCGAAATATATAAAACAGCTCTTAATGCATATTATCTGGATTGTGGAGTGTACCCCAACGAAGCACAAGGGATACAAGCTTTATTTGAAAAGCCCATCATAGCTCCAGTCAGTTCTAAATGGAATGGACCTTATATTGACAAGCAGGTACTACCAGATCCTTGGGGAAACGAGTATGTGTATAAAACACTTAATGATTATGGACTACCCTTTATTATTAGTTCGTATGGTGCAGATGGAGTAAGTGGAGGAAAGGGAAACGATGAAGATATTAATTCGTGGAAATAATGAAAGAGGGAGTGCTTTTTTATTTTCTCTTCTTCTTGTTGGTATAATGCTTCTTCTAGCAAGCCCCATTATGTCTAAAATTATTACAAATTCACTATATGCAAAAAAAAAGTATGAGTATATACGCACACAAATTATAGAACATAACAACGAGGTATATAAAACCTATGAAATTGATTGAAGTTGTTATGGCGACAAGTATCTTTTTTATTTTTTTTCTTGGTTTAAGTCAGATGGTTTTTGTATTTAAAAAAGTGAATGAACAAACACAATTGTATAATCAAAAAACGGAAATGCTGGAATTTGTATTTTCAGATTTTAACAATAAGGTTTCAAGTGGAGCATTAGAGCAGTTTGCTCATCAGGAAATATGGAAAGCACAAAATCACGCAATGTTTCAGATTACCGGCGATACAATACGCATAAAAAAGGCAGAAAAAAATACAATAGTTATTTATGAATATACTTTTTTACAGCAGAACGAAGAATACGCCGTTACGGCTGTGTTTGAAAGGAAGTTTCCATGAAAACCTTTATAAACACAAACGATTATGACTGTTATTATTTTATTCTAAAAGATATTATGCTTAAAAAAAAGAACGAATCTTTTAAAATGGCAATTCTTCATGAACTAGAAAAAGCGCATCCATCCTTTGATAGTAGTTCTACGTATTTTTATACATTTGCAATAAAAGAACATAAAATAAGTATTGTGGTTTTTGTTATAGATGCAAAAATTCTTTTACAATATGAACAGAAATCTAAAAAACTGTATATACGCGAAGGAAGAGTGTATCGAATTTCAAGTAATTTTATTAATTCTAAAGGACTATTTTCGTTTGTAGCACTAAGCCTTCTTTTTTTGCTTATAATAGGTGCATATACCATAACCAATAAGTCAACAAAGGTAGAGCTTCCTAAAGCAGAAAATTCAGTAGAAAGAGTTGTTGTTGAAGAAAAATATAACTTTGATGCATTTTGCTCCATATTATTAGAAGTTAAAAAAAATCACGACTGCTCTATTTCAAACCTAGTAATAGAAGTACTTCCAAACTCACCGAATGTAGCAGTAAGTTTTACCATGCATGCTATTTATCCTGAACAGCTTTTTACGTATTTTGAGCATGAAAATAATAGCCCAATTAGCACCGATACTGTTTTATACATACATAATACTCCTTCTTTTACGGTGCAAGGGATTTTTACCGCTGACTGTGAAATTGCCCAAGAAAATAACAGTGTGCTCACTGTGAGAACTGTATTAAATAGCTCTGGTAGTCAATTAAAAAATGAAAATTATGAAACGAAGGAAATATATGCAGAACTTACCAATACTGCAATGATTACTTTTTTAAATACACTACGTACAAATACGCCAACAATTCCAATACGTAAAATTTCATTTCTAAATCAAGATACGGTGCGAACAAATCTCTATGTGCAATTAGGAAGAGAAGGAGTGCTTTTACTTGAACAAGAATCATTTTTACAGATTTTAGAACAATTTTTTTATGAAAAACCTTCACCACAAGAAAGTAAACCAAAATTACAACCAAAGCCTGTGGCATCTACTGAACGCGGGGACGTTTTAGGAAAAATTGTGTTAGAAGATGGAACAATTAAAACATTTTATAAAGACAGAGACGGCAAACTTTTTAATGAGAAGATAAAATATGTACTACTTCTGGCATGCAGCTTTATTATAATTTCGTGTGCAACAGTAAAACCCTTTAAGGGCATCTCTGATTTGCATGGCTATGTATATGATTTTTATGAAAAGCCTGTTGGTGGTTGCGAGATATATATTGACAGTGAACATAGGGCTACGACTGACTCTTATGGAAGGTTTGTAGTAAAAAATTTAAAATATGGTTCTTATCGTTTAGAAACAAAAGTTCTTGATTATGAAGCTTACAGTGGAGATGTATTATTTGTTGATCAGACCCATATAGTTTTTATCAAAATTTTAGATATAGAATCTATTTATTCTGCGATAGAAGATGCCTTAATCCAAAAAGAGTATACCAAAACTGATGAATTAATTTTTAGAGCTTTAAAAACAAACCCTCAAGATATAAATGCTCTTATGTATTTAGCCGTATTGCGATTTTACGAAGGCAATATAGAAAATGCTTTGTATGCTTTAAACGCAACTAAAGAATACAACATATATGATGAATCAATGCTTGAGTTTGAAAAATTATTAAAAGGAATACTGCATGAATAAAACTTTTATTAAAGCAAAAAGGGCTCTATTCCTAAGTTTTTTTATGATGCTGATAGTTTCGTGCGAAACCGCAATACAAGCCCCTTATGTTATTTCTCATCTTGAATGTAGCATCGTAGATGAAGATGATTTATTTACCTTTGCCGGAGTTCTCTTTGCTTTTACAAATACAAGCTCTAAAACGATTATCAGTATGGAAATACATTTTAATGTGTTTGATTCCAAAACAAAAAAATCTCCGTTTATTGCAAACAACCATATCGTTTCGATTTTAAATCAAAATATAGAACCTACAGAAGCTGCCTCTATTTGCATTAGTCTTGATGAATACATGCACTATGCTCCAGAGCAAGCCTACAGCATTGATCAGTTTTATATAACAAAAATAGCATACGAAGATGGTTCAAGCTGGAGCGATGATTTTGGGGTTTTTGCGTTAAGCAAAATGTAAAAGGAGATAGGTAAAAATGAAATCGAAATTATTTTTTTTGATAGTGTTACTGTTATTTTTTGTACTAGAATCTTGCAATTTTAATCTAAATTCCAACATGGCTCCTGCAGTAAAAGTTGAAAAAAAACTGCGTGAATGGACTTTTTTAGTATATATGGCAGCGGATAACGATTTGGAAGCCGCTAGTATTCAAGATTTTAATGAACTTGAGGCCGTTAAGTATAAAAACATTCCAATCACCATTCTTGTTTTAGTAGATCGCTCCCCATCTTATGACAATTCTAATGGAAATTGGAGTGGGACACGTTTATACGAAATTAAAACCGATCCAAATGGCTTAGACGGCATTATTCGCTCAAAGCAACTAGAATTCCCAGAGCTTGGCTTATCTTTGGATGAAGATGTGAATATAAATACAGCCGATTATACGGTTTTAAGGAAATGCATTGACTTTACCCAAACTCAGTATCCTGCAAAAAAGTATGGGCTTATTATGTGGGGACATGGCACTGGCTGGCGAGGAGGGGAGTCATATACCCCTGCACAAGAAAAAGCCTTTGCCATAGATGAAACATCAGAAAGCTATATGAGGAACGCAGAGTTAGGAAAGGCTTTAGTTGGAAAAAAGGTTGACCTTGTTTGTTTTGATACCTGTTTTGGTGGTATTTTAGAAACTGCCTACGAAATAAAAGAGGATGCTTCTTGCATGATTGCAAGTGAGACAACGGTACCTGCAAACGGTTGGGATTATACGTCTTTATTCAACTCATTTATCAAAACAGATTTGACGACAGAAGATTTTGGTCTGTGTGCTATAGAGCAATTTAAGAGCCAGTATGAGGGAGAGCAAAGGGTTTCGCTCAGTGTGATAGACCTAAAGCAGATACAAAACGTAAAGAGTGCACTCGATAGTTTTGGTACCAGTCTTGGCTCCCTTATTGTAGATACAACAACAAAAAAGAGTGTTTTAGATGTCGTTTTAGAAGACACCCTCACCTTTTCGTATGGTGGTTATCCCTGCGAATTATATATAGATATCTTTGATTTTGCAAAGCACATTACAAACGCCTTTACCTCTGTAGGAGCACAATCCCTTTCGTTACAGGAAAGTTTAAAAAATGCAATACCGTACTCATGGTCGTCCTTTGAAAGTGGTGGGTATAACCTTGGGTTGTATGCCTTTGATTTGAGTGCAAGTGGAGTACCCTCTTCGACACATAGCGATGGGTATGTGAGTGGAAGCGGTGCCGTACAACAAACCAAATTTGTAAAAGAATCTGACGGATGGGTACCTCATAAAAATGGTGGAAATAGTTTTTTAGATAAGCTTTTTTATACAAGTTATTAAAGGTAAGAGAAAAGGGGCATAAAAAATGAATATTAAAAAAGTCGTGATGATGATGTTGTTTGGATTGTTTTTGGTTCTTAATGTTTTTGCAGATTATACGGTTACATTTACTTATAAAGTGCCAGAGACAACTAATAAGCCAAAGCAAAATGCCGATGGAACATGGGAAACTCAAAGTGGTAACTCAATTAATCTGGGGAATGACAACCCGAATGACCCTAGTTCATATACTAAACAGGGGGAAAACATTCCTTCTAGTACAACATATACCAAAAAAACAGAGAAAATAACCTTTCCTGGAGAGACACCTCCTGCTCAAGAAGATCTTAATAAAATGGTACAAGATCTTGCAAATAAAGAA
>CALNCH010000275.1 GCA_937875245.1 uncultured Spirochaetaceae bacterium | reverse complement strand
TCATACCTTCTTCATCTACGTTACAAACGTACATTTGAGGTTTCATTGTAATTAAGTGTAAGTCATAAATTGCTGCAATTTCATCTTCTGTTAGGTCAGCTTTTCGGGCTGGCTCTCCGTTTTCCAAAAGAGGCTTAATTTTATCTAAAGCGGTCAAAACTATAGCGGCCTTTTTTTGCTCATCTTTTCCCATAACTCGACTTGATCGTTGGGCTTTTTCAATTCGCTTATTTACCGTATCTAAATCTGCAAAAGCCAACTCCATGTTAATGGTAAGAATATCATCAGAGGGATCTACTTTGTTGTTTACATGGATAACATCAGGGTTTTCAAAACAGCGCACTACTTGAGCAATAACACCAACTTCTCGAATATTTGCTAAAAACTGATTTCCTAACCCTTCACCTTTTGACGCCCCTTTTACCAGCCCCGCAATATCTACAAATTCTACAGTGGCAGGTACTTTTCGTTTTGTTTGAAATTTGTCTGCTAAGTAATCTAAACGACTATCAGGTAAATCAACAATTCCAATGTTAGGATTAATTGTACAGAAAGGATAGTTTGCAGCTTCTGCGGGAGCTGAAGTAAGGGCAGAGAAAATAGTAGATTTACCTACATTAGGTAAACCAACAATACCACAATTTATTGCCATGAAATAATTCCTTAATAATTAATTTGTATAAGTTTAGCGATTTTTGTTAGCTTATGCAAGTTTACAATAAAGACTCTGTAAGGTCCTTTGCTTCCCCTGTCCAAATTTGCTTCCCTTTTTTCATTATAGTTGCTAGGTGGCACATGGTTCTGGCTTCTTGAATATCGTGGGTAACCAAAATTCCTGTAAATCCTAATTCTTTTTGGAGCTCACAAATATCCACTGCCAGTTTTTTTCGCAGAGGAGCATCTAAAGAAGAAAAAGGTTCATCAAAAAGCACTATTGCAGGCTCTACAATTAAAGTTCGGGCACTTACTCGTTGTGATTCTCCCCCGGACAAAGAATCTGGATATCGATTTCCAAATCCTGTTAACCCAAACTTTTCTAAGTACGTATCTGCCAAGATTCTGCTTTCTTTTTTTGATATTTTGGTATGAGCGTATTTTCCTGCCTTGCTGATAATGCCATATGCAACATTGTCATCTACTCGTAAATGAGGAAATAAACTGTGATTTTGAAAAACCATACCTACATTACGCTTTCCAGGAGGTAGAGGTAATAAATCTTTTCCATTTAAATGTAATACAGAGGGTTTCCCATTCAAACTTTTATTTTCAAGTAGACCCGCAATAAGGCGTAGTACTGTCGATTTACCGCTTCCACTTTGTCCAACAATACCAAGCATAGTCCCTTTATCCATTTCCATAGAAAAAGAAACCTGTAACTCTTCGCTCCAATATTTCCCTAAGTTTTCTACACTAAAATAACTCATATTACTTCCTTTTTCTTAGAAACCCTATCACTGATAATAAAAAGAAGGGTACTTATAAGTGCTAATATTACTCCACAGGCACAAGCTTCGTTAAAACGATAGGAACCGGCTAACCGATAGGTATATAATGCTAAGGTTTCATACCGGGGAATGGCTAAAACAAGGGGTAAGGTAGCATCTCCACAACTAATAGCAAAACAAAATCCAAAAGCTGACAGCAAAGGTCCCTTGCAAAGAGGAATCATCACTCTAAAAATTGTATCTAAAGAGTTGGAAGATAATAGCCGGGAGGCACTAAGGGTATCATGAGGAATTCTTCCTAAGGAACTAGATATTTGTCTGTAAGCAAAAGGCCAGGCTAATGCAGATTGAATTAAAACAAGATGAAAGGCAGTTCCTCGACTTACCAATAAGGTTAATCCAAAACCCATAACTACAGAAGAGACGGCCATAGGGAGTAAGGGAATTACTCGGAAAAATGTTTTTTCTTTATAGGGATCTAAAAGGCGAACTAAGATGGCAAAAAATAATGCACCTATAACAGATAAAGAGGCTGTGGAAAAAGCAGTTTCTATAGTATGTCGAAAGGCTATTATAAAAGAAGAACGGGTAAATAACATTTTATATTGATATAACGTAAAAAGGTTGAGATTTTGACTATGACCTTTTCGTTGTTGTAAACTACTTATTACTAAAGAAAAAAGAGGAAAAATAAAACCTACTGTTATAAGCACACTAAGAATAACAAAAAAAATTATTTCAACACCGTTTTTTCTACCATACTTTGTTGTACCTATTTTTGAAATAGAAACAAATCCATCCCCTAATAAACCCTGACTACGTTTTGATTTTGCTTCCAATTTTCCATATAAAAGGACTACTAGAAAAGCAATAGAGGTTTCTACCAATGCTAACATGGAAGCTTGAGAAAAATTAAGACTAGTTCGGGCTGCTTGATAAATGGAAACTTCTAAAGTTGTTCCACCAATACTACCAAACAATAACACAATGATAAAACTAAAAAAACAATATAAAAACACTAAAATAGCGGAAGTAGCAATAGAAGGTAATAACTGGAAAAAAGTAATAGTACGAAAAATCCGAAATTCAGAAGCTCCTAATAAACGAGCTGCATTCCCTTCATTTGATGGTAGCATTTTCCAAGCATCAGAAACGGTCCTCATCACTAAAGGAAAATTATAAAAACCCTGTGCAATGATAATACCCCATAAAGAATATAAAAAGGTTATGGGAGGTTCAGATAATCCAAAGAGAGAAGAAATCCATTTGTTATAATAACCTTGCATACCAAAGGAAAGAACAAAGCCTAAAGCAATGAGTAAAGATGGTATACACAAAGGCACAGCAGATAGTGCAGTAAGTATTTTTTTACCAGGAAAAGAACGGAAAGTAATAAAAAAAGCAGAAGGAACGCCTAGAATCAAGGCAATAAGCATTGATCCCAAGGCAATTTTCAAAGTATAGATACTGGCCTTAACGACTCCTACAAAATCGAAGCTGGGTGTACCAAATCCAGCAGAACTCTGAGAGAGCAAAGGAATAAAGGAGGCTCCCAAAGGTATTAAAAAACCTAAACAGAGAACACAAAATGTAATAGAAGCTATGACAGTATAAATACTTTTTAACATAGTGCTTATTGGGCTAATAAAGCCATAATTTCTATAACTGCTTTTTCAACTTTTGCAGGGTCTGCTGTTAAAACAGTGGAAGCTTTAGGAGCACCCTTTATATAACTTTCTGGCAATTCTACATTTTTATTGATTGGATACATCCATTGAGTTAATGGGATAACATTTTGAGCTTCTTCTGAAATAAGGAAATCCAAAAATGCTTTTCCACCTTTTTCGTTGGTAGCACCATTTACTAAACCTGCCCCTTCAATTTGCAAAGGATGGCCTGTATCAAATAGTATAGCTTGAAATCGATCTGTTTGGTCATATTCAAGATGATATGCAGCACTGGTGGTGTAACTTATTACCAAGGGAGCTTCTCCAGCGGTAAATAAACCGTAGCCAGTGTCCCAACCTGGAGCCATAGTTAAAATATTAGGTTTTAATGCCTTCCAGTAATCTAAATATGCGTCCCCAAAAGTCGCAACAGTCCAGGTTACAAAGCCCAAACCAGGAGTTGATGTGCGGGGATCCATTAATATAATTTTTTTAGCATATATAGGATTTGTTAAATCATCTAAAGATTTAGGAGCTGGGGTTGTACTTTCTGTGTCATACACTAAAGAAAAGTAGCTCCAGTCATAGGGTGTTAAAAACCATTCTGAATCGAGAATTTGAGAGGCCTCAATTACCTCATCTGCATTTGCGGGTTTATAGGATTTTAGAACTTCACTTTTTTTTGCGGCATTAAGTAATTGATTGTCAATTCCTAACAACACCTCAGCTTCAGGAGCTTTTTTTTCTAAAATAGCCCGAGATAATACTTGGGCTGCATCACCAACAGAATTCATAGTACAAGTGTACCCTGTTTTTTCTGAAATTTTTTAGTAATTTCAGGGCCTGGTCCCCATTCAGAAATAAAAGAGTCATAAGTGTAGATAACCACTTCATTTTGACGTGCTTGCATTTTTGCTGAATCTGCATCTGTTTTTCCCATTGCAGAAACCATAGATAAAAAAGAAATAAATAGGATAAGAGTATAAAGAATTTTCTTCATAACTTCCTCCGCCGGTATTATCCGGATCAGGTTGGGACAGCCTAGGGCCAGTCCTGCGGGTATTTTCTCAGATTATCAACATAAATAATTCATATTAATAAACACCCCGGTACAAAAATGAATTATAAGTAGTTACTCCTTTTTAAGCAATAGGGCTAAACTTGAAATATACTTAATTTCTGAAGTATAAATACAGCTTCTTTACAAGGAATACTGTAAGTGATATAGTAATTACGTTGCAAAATTAATATTTTGTGTCTATTTGACACATAAAATGTAGGAGTTTAAGATGGCTTTTAATCTTGAAATGTATCCGATTGTATATATCAGTCGATACAACACAGAAACCAAAAAATGGGATGAACAGTGGATTGAAAAAGACCGTGTTAGTTATTCTGAACTACAGGCCATGAAAGAAAAGGACCGAGAGGCCATTTTTGCAAATAGAAATAACCTACAGCTTCCTGGGGTCAGTTATACCAGTCAATACGGATATGGTTGTTTTGAAGGAATGAAAGCCTTCTCTACTAAAGATGGAGGAGTAAGCATTTTCCGACCAGATAGAAATGCAGCTCGTTTTGCTAATTCAATGAAAGGTTTAAAATGCCCTTCTTTTCCAGAAGAAATGTACATTAAAGCAAGTGCAGAGTTTTTACGTCGCAATGCAGAATTAGGATATATTCCACCCTATGAAACAGAATGGGAAAAAGACAATTATGCTAGTGCAAAATCTGTATATATGAGACCTTTTATGAATACAGAAGGGGCTATTGGAGTTGGTTGTTCAGTTGAGCCCTATGTAATTATCTGTGGAACAACTGTTTCTTCTTATTTCAAAGGTGGAAACACAAAAGCTGTTACAACAAAACGAGTTCGAGCAACTCCTTTTGGAACTGGTTGTATCAAATGTGCTTCTAACTATGTAATATCTGCTTTAGCAAAAAAAGAAGCAGAAGAAGAAGGATTCATGGAAGTTGTATACCTTGATGCTGTTGACCACAAATATATTCAAGAAGGTTCTTCTTGCAATATCTTCTTTGTATTAAAAAATGGAGCTCTTGTTACTCCAGAATTAGGAGATACCATTCTTCCTGGAATTACCCGGGCTAGCACCAT
>CALNCH010000274.1 GCA_937875245.1 uncultured Spirochaetaceae bacterium | reverse complement strand
GACTCATACTATTATTGCACCTCAGATGTCTCCAATTCATTTCAGATTATTAAAAGAAGCTTTCCTCAATTCTGGGTTAAATATAGTTATTTTACCAGAAGTTGATGCAGAGGCAGTTGAAATAGGTTTACAATTCGTAAATAACGATGCTTGTTATCCTTCAATTATTGTTGCAGGACAAATGATAGCCGCTCTTAAATCAGGAAATTATGATTTATTCGACGTGCATTAAACGATGCTGGTTGGTCACATATACCGGTTATATCTTTAAGTGCTCAGGGATTAGAATCTAATCCTGGTTTCAAAATAACTCCAGCTTTGGCACATCGTGCAATTATGTCAATTATGCTAGGTGACTTACTGATGAGGGTGTTATACAGAACAAGACCTTACGAAGCCGTTCCTGGTTCTGCAGATGCCCTCTAAGAAAAATGGAATAGTTTAGCCTCTAAACAGTTAAAATCTTTGTCCATTGGGAAATATCACAAAACTATTCGTGGCATTGTAAAAGATTTTGATGAATTACCGTTGTTGCCAGTAAAAAAACCTCGTGTAGGTGTAGTTGGGGAGATTCTAGTTAAGTTTCATCCTACTGCTAATAATGACATTTTCGGTACCATTGAAAGAGAAGGGGCAGAATGTGTTGTTCCTGATTTAGCAGATTTCTTTTTCTATTCTTTTTCTACTGGTATTGTAAGACATCAAAAACTAGGCTTTCCTTCAAAAACAGAGCGAAATGCAAAAATTCTTGTTTGGGCTTTGGAATTATATCGAAATTATATGAAAAAAGTTTTGAGAAAAAGCCGTCGTTTTACACCACCTTCTTCAATCTATGATTTAATGAAAGGTGTAAATGATATTGTACAATTAGGTAATATAACGGGTGAAGGTTGGTTCTTAACCGCAGAAATGGTTGAGCTTATCGAAGAAGGGGTTCCTAGTATTGCTTGTGTACAGCCTTTTGCCTGTTTGCCTAATCACGTAACAGGAAAGGGCATGATAAAAGAATTGAGAGCCCGTTTTCCAGAAGCAAATATTGCCGCTATTGACTACGATCCAGGTTCAAGTGAAGTTAACCAGTTGAATCGTTTAAAATTGCTTTTATCTAACGCTCCTGAAGGACGACACCCAGATGAGAAAGAAAAATAGGGTTTTACTTTGTACCATTTTTTATTTAGCAGGAATAGTTACTTTTTCTCTCTATGGATTAGAACTGAATAAATTAACTGTTCCTGATTCTTCTGTATGCCGAAAAGAGTTAGTTGATTCTTGGTTTGAACAAGAGTATGAAGTTTTAAAAAATAAAACAACAGAATTTGTTCAAAACGAGTTAGGACAAAGATTTGCAGTTCGTTTTGAAGAGTTAGATTCTGAAATAGCAATAATTGTTGCTCCAGAAGTATATCAATCAGTGAATGTTATTAACCAAGATTCTAGCTCCACTCAAATGTTGCCCACTTTTCCAAGTGAATCTTGTGGGAGTTGGATTTTGTTTAGGGATAAAAAAACGGGCAAACCTTTGCGGATCCGTTACTACTTTATGAATGACAGCGAAGTATACATTCAATTTAAGCCTAATGGAAATAATTCTTTAGCCGATTTTTATATTTTTGGCTCATATCCTGCAAATAGTGTTTCTCTCTCTATTCCTTTTTCTGCTTTTTATTCACTTTCATTTTCTACTATAAAGCAATTAACCGAATATGTGTTGCCCTGGAAATACATTGATATTAACAAAGAAATGTACCGTTCAACATATTCTATGGTTACTATAATCAATAACATTTTAGCAGAAAAGCAACTCCCCTCAGATTTGGATAATTTACATTTCTTAAAATGGATGGTAGATGGGATTGTTATTCCTCTTGCGGGAAATCCTTTAAAAGAAGAAGTATTAGATATACCAACTACAGCTCGTGTTCAAGAAAGTTTAGCAGGTTCTATATCTAATGGGTATCCCGTTTACAAAAGTTATGACTGGATACGCAATTTAGCCGCCGCGGCCATTTCTGTAATATCAGGTGTTGATTATGAAACAAATAAAGCTGGTATTGATGTTTCTTTAGAACCTTTTTCTTTCTACGAAAATAAAAATGGCTCCTTAGAGAGAGTAGGTTATGTAGCAAATTCCGGATACCCCTGTCATATTTTGAAACCTCTATTGTATGTATTATCAGTAGTAGAGCCTGATCGATTTTTCTTGGGGGCTATTCGACAAAGGGATATGAAACCGAAAACAGAAATTAACTATTATAATAAAGCTGCTGCTTTCTTACCTTATTTTGATGAAGCTAACAAGTTTTTTGTTTCAGTTTTTATAGAGGGTAAAGAAATGAGTTTAGAAAAGTTTTTGGAAGAATATAATGATACTTTTATTTATTTGGTTCGTATTAAGTCTAGTGATCGATTTTATCCTGAAAAAAAACTGGATAATGAGTAGTAACCCTCTTTTTATATGGGTTGTTCTATGAGTATGAAAAATAAAAGCTTGACTATAAGTATTTTGTTTCTTTGTATTTTTTCTGTATTTGCCCAACCTTTTAATACAAAAGAAACCGTTGAAGACTATGCTTATGCAAGACTAAAAAATGGGAAAAACTCAGACTCTTGGCAGTATGTTCTACAGAAATCTGTGGAATTTCAAAGTAATTATCCTCGATCATTGTATACAGAGGAAGTTTTAACTTTTAGAGCAAAAGCCTTACAAGAAACAGGTTTTACAAAAGAAGCATTAGAACTTTGTGATGTATTGCTTGCAAAAGACCAAGAAAATCTGGAAGCAGCCTTTATTGCAGGACAAATTACATTTACCTCAAAATTATATACAGAATCCCTTAGTTATTTATATCCTGTGTTATCTTCATCATCTTCTTCTTTTTATGAAGAAAGTTTGTTTTTGTGTGCAGCTTCTTTTATTTCTTTGTCCGATAATCATCAAGCTATTTTGCTATTAGAAAGTTTTTTACCCAAAGTTAATAAGGCTGAACAGGTTATAAGAATTACTGAAATGCTTTTACCTTGTTACTATAACGAGGAAAAATATGACTCAGTAATTTCCTATTACGAAAGTGTTCCTCTAAAACTCTTTTCTCAAAAAAACAAAGAAGTCCTCAGTTTATATGCCCTCATTAGTTATATGAAAGTTGCTAGTTATGAAAAGGCCTTTCATTTAGCAGAGCAATTAGTGGTAAGCAGTACACCCCTCGTAGCAGTGAGTGCTTTGCAATACGGTTATGAATGTGCTGGATATATAGAATCTGTTTCTCAAGAGGGGTTTTTAGATAATGCAGTGAAGCAGATTCCCGATTCTCCTGAAATTGTAGCAGAACTGTGGATTAGGTCTGGAATTGATAGATATCAGGAAGCATTAGACAACGGTAAAGATTTTTCTAAAGCTATAGAGTGTTTTGATAAAGCCAATCCTGTTTCAGGGTCTAATTTAGAACAGCTTTCTTTGTTATATCAAGGTCATATTGCTTTTTTACTTGGTAATACTTCTTTGTGTGATACCTTGTGGCAAAGCGCAGTTGCAATCAAGGGAGAATATACCTCTTACTGTGTAGGTGGTTTGGCTATTCTGTATTACCAAACCCAAAGATGGGATACAGCTCTGTCCTTGTGTCAGCAATTACTAAATACGATGGATACACAAGAGAATCTTGCTATTGCTATGAGAATTACTGGTGGAATTTGTGCATATCAGTTATCAAATTATAGAGTAGCAGTTTCTGTTTTAGAACCACTTTTTATTTCTCATGATTTTTCTGGTACAGAAGTTGAGCAATTATATGCTCAAGCATTATTTAACAGTGGAAATACAACAGAATCCTTGAAACTAATGGAAAAGGTATTTTCTGGTACTGAGGACCTTAGTTTAGCTTATTTACGACAAGGGCTGTATCAACAGGCAAAGAAAATAGCAACAATGAATGAAGACAGATATATTTCAGGATTATCTTCCTTTGCTTTAGGGCAGTATAATCAGGCAGCTCTTTCTTTTGAACAGTTTTTATCTCAAAATCAACGGGTAACTACTGAACAAAAAATATGGGCAGCCTATTATTCTGGTCTCAGCTGGTATAAATTAGGTTCTTTTCAATCAGCGTTGAATCATCTTGAAACCTATATTCAGATTTCTGATACAAAAAAATATAGGTGGAATGCCCATATGATGGCAGGCATGAGTGCTTTGCAGTTAAAAGAACCTGCCACTAAAGTTGCAGAAAAACATGGTTTGGCAGCGATAGAAGTAAGTGAGACTCGTTCTCAGCGATTGGATAGTGTCCTGTTTTTAGGTCAATTGTATATAGACTTAAAAAAATACGATGTGGCAGAAAAACTGTTATCTAATGAGTTAGCCCTTTTAACAACAGATACCATTCCCTTACGGTTGTTATTAGCCCAGTGCTATGCAAATTGGGATAAACCAGAAAAAGCAGAAGTAGTGTTAACTCAGGTTGTATCTCGCTTTCCCAATACCAGTTTTGCTCGTGAAAGTGCTTATAGGGCTGCCGAATATTATTACCAAGCAGAAAAATATGAAAAAGCTACCCTATTGTTTACCGAATTTAAAAGGCAGTATGTAACCGGCTTATATTCGGATGCGGCCCTTTTTTATAGTGCTGATTCTTATGCCCATTTAGGTGAAATATCTTTTGCCTTATTGCAATATGAGCAATTGATTTCTCTTTTCCCAGAAAGTACTTATCGATTTGCTAGTTTTGGGCAAATAATTCAATTAAGTAAAGATAAGGGTGAATATCAACATGCCTTGTTGTATGCAGAACAAATGATAGAAATATTTGGAGATCAAGCCAGAAAAGCTGGAATTCCTAGAATTATAGAAGAGTTGGAATTACTTTCTGAGGGCATGGAAAAAGAAATAGCAGCCCTTTTAGGTAAATGGGATCAGCAAGGAAGAGAAAAGACTGTCCCAGGCCGAAAAATAGGAATAGAATTAAGTGCTTTATATCTGTCTTCTGTGACCAATCAGGATAAGGCAAAAAATATATTATCAGCAGTTTTATCTCAAGTACCTACAGAAGCAGAGTATGCCTTGTTTGGAAAAGGCTATGAATTACAAGCTATTTTAGAACGAAATAAGGCTTCCTATGCTCTTGCTGCAGAATCTTATTTGAAAGCCGCTGAATATTATGGAAAAAATGGTCTTGTTACTGACGCAGAATCAGCCGCAAAAGCTTTGTATGGAGCCGTAGAATCTTTTGACCAATTAAGACGAAGAGGGGATGTACTTGCCCTGTATAATCAAATGAAAGAAAGTTTTCCTAATTCTATTTGGACCGAACGAGTTGCAAATATTGTTGGAAAGTAATGGGAGAAAGTAAATGAAAGTAAGAACTATAGTATTAATATCTCTCTTTTGCATATCGAGTTTTTATGCTCAAGAAATTACATTACCAGATGTGAGTACTCAGATCCAAGGAGAGGCTTCTCTGCTAGATTCTGAGGCTATTCCTGATTTTTCTCCCCTTTTCCCTTCTGTTGAGGTAGTGCTTCCTGTTTTACCTTCTGGTTTAGATACCTTAGAACCTGTTATTGAATCTTCTAATGCGGAACAGAGCAATTCCTCTGATGTTTTTTTGCAAGGAACGGTGGGTGCAGGTTTTCCAGGATATTTTTTGGGAAATTTTTCTGTATTTCAAAAATCTCAGAAGAATCCTTTTTCTGTGGATTTTTCTCATGAAGCTACTAATGGTTACGGAAGACATAAAACCTCTGATGGATATAATGATACATCGACCAGTTTAGAGGGAGAAAAAAAATGGTCTCTTTCAGATACCGTTACTACAGGCATAGGAGCTTGGTATTATACAAGGGTTCATGGTTTACAAGGGAATAGTCCTGTTTTTTATAATATTTCTCAACAACGGATTGGGGGAAGAATAGAGGGCGAAATACTCTTTGAAAACAATCTTTCTCTACTGGGAAATATTAACACAGAATATGTGAATAGAAATGCAGGATTTATTGGTACTATTCCAGAAAATACTCCAGTTGGCCCTTGGTATGTTCAGTTACAGCCAGAAATTTGCCTTTTATGGAATTCTTCTTTAGTGGATATTCAAGGAACAGCAAGTTATACTTTTCTTAATTTTAATGGATTGGAAACAGGTCTTTTGCATAGGGGCAATGTAGAAGTAGATTCTACTTGGCAGGCAGGAGATAGATTTTTAGTAAATGCTAATGTCGGAGCAGTCTTTTCAAATCAAAGTTCTCGAAAGGTTCTAGTTCCTTTTATGTTAGGGCTTTCTTTTACCGAAGAATATCTTTCCTTTACTTTAGAAGGTGGGCTTTCATCTAACGTAAGTGATATTACTGCTTTGCATAACAGGTATCCCTATCTGCATTTTGAAAATGTACCTACTGAAGAAAGTAATTGGTATGGTTCTTTAGAGGTATTTGTGCCACTGTACAATACGTTTTCTTTATTATTACAATCAGACTTTGAAACAACTGCATATGATAATGGACGATTATTACCAGATTATGGTACGATTCATCCTGTAACCGGCTTATTTGTTTCTTCTGTATCAAATAAAACCTTGTTTGATACCAAGGCAACCTTTGAATTCAGGCAAGAGAATTTTGGACTTTCTTTAGGTTGGAATTGTTCTTGGTTGGATAGTATTCCTGGTAATTCTGAACAAGAAATATTATTTTCTGGTTCATTCTTTGGAAAAGAGGGGAAGTGGGGTAGTTTTATAACTTATAATCAGGGAATTGTTTCCTCTTCAGTACCTAAACTAGGACTTTCCGCGTATTATCAGTTTTTGCCCAGTTTGCAAGCTGAATGTCAAATATCAGATTTAGTATATTTAGCTACAGGAAAAGATCGGATTTTTGCAGGTAATTATATTGCTCCCAGTGGTTCAGTATCATTATTATTAACTTTATTTTTATAAACAGGGAGT